>JAEZOG010000028.1 GCA_023414155.1 Cyanobacteria bacterium OH_CFB_184
GTGCCGTTCTACTAATTGCATCTTGAGATCTTGGAGTATTTATGTGGCCGATATTCGAAGTTGAATTAAGTATACCCTCTAAAATACTTCTGCAATTAGTAAAAAATAACGGTTCGAAATTAGCAGATTCGACTTTGAGATTAGACTTGATTCTATCAGGCAAAACAACCGGTTGACGTATCGCAAAATCACGATCATCAAAGTTCATAGCAGTATAAACATTATCGTATTTTTTGAAAACATCAATTAACTTGCTATCACTATTAGTTGAACTTTTAAGCGACTTAACAAAAAGCAAGTCAAAAGCAATTGCAGAAGGTTTCTGAGCCTCCACATAATCTACAAATTGAGCATACACTTCTCTTGGAACAGGCCATTCACCATATTTTTCCACCAGATATTCGTAACTTGCATCATCAATTGACGCAATTAAAATATCTTTAGAAGCAGTTCTTGAATCTGCAGTCACAACCTGCCTTAAATCAAAAGTTTTTGACTCCATATCAATAAGAAACCTTTTTATATTTGGAATATTGAACAATAAAATAATCAATACAAAAAGAAAAAATAGCGAAATCCCGTATAGGATCTCGCTTTTATATTTTTTTAAAAAACTAACCAATTTATTCATAATGACCTTAATTTATCTATTTTATGAAGTTGCAACTAGACAATTTTCAGTTACAAACTTAATATTTTCTTCTAGCACAGCCGTTAAAGACTCCAATTCCTGCGGATTTTGCAGAAAGTATAATAAACACTCTTCGTTAAGATTCATCTAGGATTACTCATTTGAACTACCATAGGTTCTATTCTTGCAAAATTTTTTCGTTCAAACATCAACCCTAAGGTGAATTTACTAGGCTTAAACCATACAATAAAAGTATGATAAGTTGGTTTTTTATACTCTTGTTATACTAGTTTAAAATCACCGTGTTTATTGATATGCTCAATCAAGCCGCCATCTTCGAGGAGTTTTATCATTACATCAGGAAGAGGAGTAAAGGTAATTTCTTCATTTTTAGTAAGGTTTTTAATTACTCCTGTTTTAATATCAACCGAAAGTTCATCCTGAGCATCAATCCTGTCTGTATCACATTCAAGAAGTAAAAGCCCAATGTTTATTGCGTTTCTGTAAAAAATTCTTGCAAATGATTTTGCAATAACAGCGCTTACACCTGATAATTTAATAATTTGAGGTGCGTGCTCTCTTGATGAACCTAAACCAAAATTGCTTCCTGCAACAACAAAATCGCCTTTATTCATATTTGAAGCGAAATTTGGATCAGCATCTTCTAAAACGTGTTTTGCAAACTCAGGCAGGTTAGAACGCAAGTGGAACAAACGGCCGGGTGCTATGTGATCTGTTGATATATTATCTGGAAACTTCCAGGCTTTTCCTTTTAAAGTCATTAAAATACTCCTTACTACATAATCTCTTGAGGGTTAGCGATATATCCCTTTATTGCGCTATAAGCAGCTACTGCAGGGGATGATAAATAGATGAAACCTAAAGTATTACCCATTCTTCCCTGAAAGTTTCTATTTTGAGTAGCCAGGCACACTTCGCCATCTCCAAGAATTCCGCCGTGAACACCTACACAAGGTCCGCATCCTGGGGCACTAACTGAAGCTCCGGCTTCAACTAATGTCTTAATCAAACCTTCTTCAATAGCTTGAACATAAACTTCCTTAGAAGCAGGAACAACTAATAATCTGACGTCAGGATTTACTTCTTTGCCTTTTAGTATTGAAGCTGCAATTCTTAAATCTTCGATTCTTCCATTCGTGCAAGTACCAATAAACACTTGTTGCACTTTAACATCAGATAATTCGCTTACAGGTTTGGTATTATCAACCGTATGAGGACAAGAAATTGTTGGCTCAAGATTAGAAACATCTATTTCTATTGTTCTTTCATACTCTGCATCGAAGTCTGGTTTTAGTTCTACAAATTTATCTTCTCTTCCTCGTTGTTTTAGATATTCTCTGGTTTTATCATCTGTAGAGAATAAACCAACTTTTGCGCCTGCTTCAACAGCCATATTAGATAAAGTAAATCTATCTGCCATAGTCATATTATCAACAGTCGGTCCAGAAAACTCTAAAGCTTTATATGTAGCACCATCAGCGCCTATCAAACCGATAAGATGTAAAATCAAATCTTTCGCGCTAACACCTTTTGCAAATTCACCACTAACGATGATTTTGTATGTTTGAGGAACTTTGATCCAGGTTTTTCCAAGAGCCATAGCTACAGCAATATCAGTAGAGCCCATGCCGGTAGCGAAAGCACCTAAAGCGCCTGAAGTACAAGTATGAGAGTCTGCACCTACAAGTATCTCATTAGGGTTAACAAAATCCTCAATCAATCTTTGATGGCAGACACCGCAGCCACCTTCAGAAAGGATTGCACCTGTTTCTTTTGAAAATTCTCTAAGAACCATATGCGAATTTGAAAGTTCTTTTCGAGGGCTAGGTGAAGCGTGATCTATAAAAAGTATTGTTCTGCTTGGATTTGCAAGATTTTTCTTGCCAAGTTTTTTGAATTCTTGGACTGTTAATGGACCTGTTCCATCTTGAACTGCGGCCACATCAACTTTTGCAATACATAATTCTCCAGCTTTTACATCATATCCTGCGTGAGCGGATATAATTTTTTCTGCCAATGTTTGTCCCATTATATTTGTCCTTTTACTATCTGTTTTCAAACTATACTATTGATTTTGATTCTGTGATAATAGATGATTCCACACGTTTTTTTAGTTCGCCTGTTGGCATATAGTATGGAGTCACTGTCATTATTTTTGCAGCTATATCAGGGTAGTAATATATAAATTTAAGTTCACTATCCGTCAATGGCAGTTGAGTATGAACGTTAGCGTATCTTGCAAGCTCAAGAATGTTTCTTGCTTCATCTTCATCATGGAATTCCAATTCTAAAGATTCATATACGTTTCTAAATCCTTTGATACCGCCATATTCACCAACAGTAATCATACGACCTGTTTCGATGATTTCAGGTTCACCTCTGCCTAACTCTTCAAAGTCATATAACTCATAATTTCTTCTGTCTTTTAATGCACCATCTGCGTGAATACCTGACTCGTGCGCAAAAGCATTATCTCCAACAGCAGGCTGGTTTATAGCGATAGGAACACCAAAAGCATAAGAAGTATATTTAGCTAATTTCCAAGCTTTTGAAAGATCAATCTGTTCATCCAGCTGGTATTTTCCACCAAATCCGCTTGATTTTGTAATAGCTAAAATACAAGAAACTAAATCAGCGTTTCCAGCTCTTTCTCCCATTCCGTTGATGGCAGTATTGATATATGCATCGACTCCAGCATCTATAGCGGCTTTCGCCCCCATAACTGAACAAGCTACGCCCATTCCCAGGTCATTATGGAAGTGCATTTCAACAGCCATTTGAGATTCTTTTGCGATTGTATAAATTCTGTCATATGCAGTTTGAGGATCATCATAACCTAATGTATCACAGTATCTAAACCTGTGAGCTCCGTGTTTTTTGCACTCTTTTGCATATTTAACTAAGTAATCCAAGTCACTTCTTGAAGCATCTTCAGCATTTACACCGATAATCTTGGCACCACAGGTAACAGCAGCCTCAACAGCCTCAATTGTCATATTCAGAATATCATCACAATTTTTTCTGCCTTGATATTTACCATTAATCATTTGCTCTGAAGTTGACTGTGATAAATTAACATACTTTAGTCTGGAAAGATTCTGAAAAGATTGCACAACGTCAGATGCCATTGCGCGCATCCAACCGGACAATTTTGTTTTACGTATCACCCCTCTATCAACCAACTCCAGGTTACCACTTAAATAATTAAGCTCGTGCTGTGTTGTAGGGAATCCGAACTCCGATTGAGTGATACCCATGTCGTCTAACATTAAATTTATGATAGTTTTTTGAAGTTTTGCCAACCCCAATCTTGAGGTCTGAACCCCGTCTCTATTAGTTACATCAACGATATAAATTTTGCCCATAAATCACCACTTCTATTCTATTTCATGTTCAAATTATATTATACTATATTTTTCTGATAATTTTAAATTCTCATCTTATAGAAAAATTCAAATAGCCCACCAAGATAACCGTTTTTGGTAATGATTAATAAGCATTTTCACCCCCATAATTCATACATAACAAATCCATAAGTTATAGGGAAATACATAAGAAATGTAATGCCTGTATCATTTCTTATACAAGGAGGAAAAATATGATCATTAACAAATTCACACTTGCCGCTGCTTTATCAATAGGTATTATGGCAAGTACGACTTATGCAGGTTTGACACAAGACTTTACAACGGTTCCGTCAACAAACACTTTGGCAGCTTGCCCTTTGTCTGGATGCCCTACTCCTGTGACACCACAAACGGCAACTTGCCCAAGCTGTATGACAGATCCTTGTACTTGCAACCCTTGTGCTAAACCATGTGACCCATGCGCTGATCCGTGCGCAACAGGAGCTGCGTGCCCTTGCACAGCTGATCCTTGCTGCCCACCAATGGCTCAATGCCCAGCGCCAACACCACCAGCTTGTGCTGTTTGTCCAACATCTTGTTGTGGCGACAAGTTCCAACAACAAGCATATGCTTATCCAAAAGCAGTCTATGGAAACAACCAAATAATCGGTGAAAGAAACAACGGATTATTTATGGGTGATTCCAGCTACACCGCTTGCGGATTTGGAGTGCCTCTTGCATCTAACAGTGGATGCGGATGCGGAACAACTACTGGTGCTGCGTCATCATTATTTGGATACAACTTTGGAAATCCAAATTACGGATGGCCTTGTGAAATGACCGGTGCTGCTGCTCCATGTGGCTGTGCCCCAAGTTGTGGACCAAGCTGTGAATCAGGAATCCCTGGAATGACAGGTGCTGCTTCGCCAATGCCTTGTTTAAGTCCAGCTCCATGTACTTTTGGAGTTCCTGTTGACAGAAACAACAATTGTTCTTGCTGCCCAACTCAAATCCATACAAAAACTAGTATGAATATTACTAGAAAGTACTTAGCACCATTTACAATACCAGAAATCACCGGTGCTGCAGCAACTACTGATTGTGCTTGTGGTCCTATCACAAATGCTTTTGATGATGTTCCAACCGGCTTCTGGGCAGGATGCGACATTAACAAATTAACAGAAAATAACATCATTGCTGGATATCCAGACAGAACATTCAAACCACAACTGCCTGTAACAAGAGCAGAAATGGCTTCATTAATCGCTAAAGGTTTCAACCTAAACGATAAATTAAGCTGTCCTGAAAAATCATTCAATGATGTTCCAGAAAATCACTGGGCTAACAAAACTATCAACAATGCTGTTGCAAACGGCATGATGGTTGGATACCCACACAACTTATTCAAACCAAATAAACCTATTACTCGTGCTGAAGCGTTAACAATTCTATCAAAAGGCATAAACTGCCCTATGGATGAATGTAAAGCTAATGAGATCTTAGGACAATACTGTGATGCTTCTACTGTTCCTTGCTGGGCAAAAATACCAATTGCTAAAGCAATACAATCAGGTGCTATGACAGACTTCCCATGTCCAAATATGATTGCACCTAACAAAGATGCTCAACGTGCTGAAATCGCTTCAATGCTAGAAAATGTAAGAGTAGCTCTTGGCTACAGCAAAGTAGACAAAGTAACATCACTTCCACCACAAACAAATAGCTGTGGATGTGCAGGTGGAGCTGCTTATATAGAAAAAGAAGAATGCTTAAAGCTACCAACCTTAGAACTAAAACTTAAAGATGAAGTTACAGCAAAAGCTGCTCACGTAGGCGACAGATTCGCTGCAACAACAACAGATGACATCACAATCAACGGTGTATGCTATCCTTGCGGATCTAAAGTTATGGGTAAAGTAGTTGAAGTAGTTCGTCCAAATTCAAGCTGCCAAGGTGCTTTAAGATTATCATTCAACACAATCCAAAATGGTGATTGCAAAGCAGATTTACCAAACCAAGTATTAAATGCACAAGTTTGTAAATGTAAAAAACAAAATGCATTTGCTAGAATCATCCAATTCCCATTCACTTGGACTGGTGGATTACTTGGTGATATCGGTAGAACTATTGGTGGCGGTATCATAACTGCAAGTAACGCTGTTGACAACACTGTACAAGGCTTTGGAGTCGGCACAGGTGAATTACTAACAGGTAATTTCGGTGCAGCTGGCAGAAGCTATGTAGACGTTGCAAAACAAATCGTTGTAGCTCCAGTAGATGTAACAAGAACTGCTCTATCAGGAACTACAGGTGCATTCCAATATTCAGCTGATGAATTAACTTACTTAGTAGATCCTAACGGAATGAAAGTATCTTCAATTCATCCAAAAGAAAAAGTTACAATTGCATTTGGTTGCCAAACAACTAAATAACGATAAACAATTTCTTCAATAAAGGAAGAGGGTTCAAATCACTTGAGC
>JAEZOG010000042.1 GCA_023414155.1 Cyanobacteria bacterium OH_CFB_184
GATATAACGGAAAAATTAGGAAAAATGATAGCTAAAAAATTATCTGATATCGAGTTTGAGACGATAATTGCTCCTGCAGTTGGTGCTGTAATTATCGGGTATGAAACTGCCAAACAAGCTAAAAAGCGTAACTTATTTGTCGAAAGAAAAGACGGCAAAATGGAGCTTAGAAGAGGATATAACCTTAAAAAAGGTGAAAAAGTCGTCATCATAGAAGATGTAATTACTACTGCAAGAACAATAAATGAGACAATTGAGGCGATAAAAGATTTTGAAGCAGAGGTTGTTGCAGTTGGCTGTATAGTTGATAGAACTTCTGGTAAATCAAATTACAACATAAAATCGCTTTTGCAAATTGATCCAGTGGTTTATGATCCTTCAGATTGTCCTTTATGCAAAGAAGGAGTTCCTATAGAAAAACCAGGAAGCCGCGAACAAAAAGAGGTAAAAATTTAGTGACTAATCATCTTATCGATATTGAAAGTATGAGTAAAAACGAAATTTTGTCGCTTGTAAAAATGGCAAAAGCGTTTCAACAAGGTGAACTAAAGTCAGAAGTGGTTGGTAAAACCGTTGCTATGATGTTCTGTGAGAATTCAACCAGAACAAAATGTAGTTTTGAAGTCGCTGCCCAAAAATTAGGTATGAATATAATAAACTTTGAAACGGCTAATTCTTCAATATCAAAAGGCGAGTCTTTAAGAGATACTGTCGAAAACCTATATTTTATCGGTATTGATGCAGTTATTATAAGGCATAGCTTGTCTGGTATTGTTAATAATACTGTTCAGCAAGTAAAATATCCTATCAAGTTCATAAATGCAGGTGACGGGAATCACGCGCATCCTACGCAGGCACTTTTGGACTTTTACACTATGATTGAAAAAATGAGTGCTGTTGAAGGCAAGAAAATCGCAATAGTAGGAGATGTTAAACATAGCAGGGTCGCAAAATCAAATATCTCGTTGTTAAGCAAGTTTGGAGCGGACATAAATGTTTGTGCACCCACATATTTTAAACCCGAAGAAGCGAGTCTTTATCCTGTAAAATGGCATGAAAAAATAGAAGATGCCATTAAAGATGCTGATGTTGTTATGGTTCTAAGGGTTCAAAATGAAAGACATTCTGGAAATACATACCCAGAAGCTTTTGAGTTTAAAAGACAATATGAAATATCTTCTGAGTTATTGAAGAAATATGCAAGCCCAAATGTCGTATTGATGCATCCCGGGCCTGCAAATCGAAATGTCGAAATTTCCTCTGAATTATTGGATAATAAAGTAGGAGAAACAATTTTAGAGCAAGCTAGAAACGGGGTTTTTGTTAGAATGGCAGTTCTAAATACAATGTTATCAAAAGAAAAGGAGGATGCTTATGCTTCTTAAAGGTGCAAGAGTAATAAATCCTTCAAATAATATGGATGAAATATCTGATATTAGAATAGAAAATGAACTTATAATTGAGATTTATTCAAATATAGTTCCTAAAGATGGTGAAGAAGTCATTGATTTTTCAGGGAAAGTAATCACGCCGGGGCTTGTAGATATGCATTGTCATCTAAGAGAGCCGGGTTTTACTTCGAAAGAAACTATAAAAACAGGTATAGAATCAGCTTTGAATGGCGGTTATACAGCTATTTGTCCTATGGCAAATACAAACCCTGCTATTGATAACCTTATGACGTTGACTTATGTGTTTAGCAAGGCAAAAGAATCAGTCGGTATTGGCTTTTATCCTGTGTGTGCTTTGACAAAAGGAATAGAGGGTAAAAAACTTGTTAACATCTCAGAACTCATAGAAAATGGCGCAGTTGCTTTTTCTGATGACGGAAAGCCGGTTGAAGACTTAAAACTTTTATCATTAGGGTTAGAATATGTTAATTCTCAAAATTCTATAATAATCTCTCACGCCGAAGATTCTTCTCTAGCAAAAGGAGGCGTAATAAATGAAAGCTTTATAAGCAGTAAATTAGGACTAAAAGGGATTTCTTCTTTGGCTGAAAGTGTCGCTGTAGCCAGGGAATTAGAAATTGTTAGAAAGTTTGATGCAAAATATCATTTTGCTCATATTTCTACTAAGAGGGCTTTAGAACTCATCAGAGAGGCAAAAAAAGATGGATTGAAGGTAACTTGTGAAACAGCACCTCACTATTACAGTCTTTCTCAAGAAGATATGATTCCTTATGATGCCAGATTTAAAGTTAACCCGCCGATAAGATCAAAAGAAGATGTTGAGGCTGTTATATCAGCGCTTCAAGATGGCACTATAGATGTAATAGCTACAGACCACGCTCCTCATACTGTGGAAGAAAAAAATATGCCTATTCAAAATTCTCCGATGGGAATAGCGGGGTTTGAAACGGCACTAGGTTTGACTTTGACAAATCTTGTCCACACAAATAGGTTGAGTCTTCTTGAGGTGATTAAAAAACTAACTTTAGCTCCTTCAAATATCCTTAATTTAAAGGATCAAGGCAGCATTGAAGTCGGTAAAACCGCAAATTTGACAGTAATTGATCTTGATTTAAAGTGGGTTGTTGATTCTTCTCAATTTAAATCTAAGTGCAGAATATCTCCGTTTGACGGACAAAAATTGAAAGGGAAAGCCGTTGCAACGGTTGTCAATGGTAAATTAAACTTAATTGAAAATAATTATGCCAATGAGGCAGAGAGAGTTAGAAAATCTTAGTATAATAAATAGAAATAGGATGAAAAATGGACATAATACCTGAAATAAAAGAGAAAATAGTTCTGGCACTTGATGTAGATAACATAGAATCTGCAAAAAACCTTATTATGGAGCTCAAAGACTATGTCGGAGTTTTTAAAATAGGACTTCAGCTTTATACAGCAAATGGTGAAGAGATTTTTAAGTTTATGAAAGAACAAAACATCAAATTCTTTTTTGATGTGAAACTCATGGATATTCCAAATACAGTGGCTAAGGCCTCTGAGAATATAATAAGAAGCGGTGCAAATTTTTACAACGTTCACACGCTTGGCGGTCTTGAGATGATGTCAGAATCAGCAGAAGCAGCCAGAAATATCGCAAGAGAAATCGGCGCAGACAACCCGATAATTCTCGGCGTGACAATCTTAACCAGCATAAATGATGATACATTGAATAATCAACTTAAAATTCCCCACAAATCAAGTGACTATGTAATTGAATTAGCTCTTTTGGCAAAGAAAAGCGGGCTTGATGGTGTTGTTGCAAGCGTATGGGAAGCAAGAAAAATCAAACAAGCTTGCGGGCAAGATTTTAAAGTTTTATGTCCGGGTATAAGACCAGACTGGTCATCAAAAGATGATCAAAAACGACTGGCAACTCCAAAACTTGCCATAAAAGAAGGAGCAGACTATCTTGTTATAGGGAGGGCAGTAACTTCCGCTAAAAACAGGATTGAAGCAATGCAAAAAATTCACCAAGAAATCGAAAATGCCATACATACTCAAAACGACTCCTCTGCTGTACAAAAAGCTAAATTGCTTTTAGAAAACGGAATGATTTTTGAAGGAGAATCCTTTGGCGCAGACGGTACTGCTTTTGGCGAGATCGTATTTAACACTTCTATGGCTGGTTATCAAGAGATTTTGACAGATCCATCATATGCTGAACAGGTTATAGTGATGACTTACCC
>JAEZOG010000119.1 GCA_023414155.1 Cyanobacteria bacterium OH_CFB_184
TTGTGTTTTTTTCAGGTAAATTAATCTGATAAGCAGGATTAAAATCTTTTGGATCACTCTTGTATTCTACTTTTTGTAAAAATAAAGTATCGACCCAGTTTTCTACTACTTTTGACGGTTTGTTTAAGGTTTCTGTGATGTAGGTATCGAGTATCTGAGAGGCATTTTTCAGGTTTGATTGAATTATTTGTTTATTAGGGTTGCTTTTTTGAGATTGGTTTTCAACTAGTTGAAGGTACGAGAATACCTCGTTGCTTATATCTTCAGGAGCACCTATGGCTGAGGTTGTGTTTTTAAAGTCTGTTATGATTTGCGAAATATTTATGCCGGGTTTTGAATAATCTATGGCAACTTGTTCGCCGTTTGGGAATTGGCTTTTAGGGTAGTTTCCGCTGTTATATTCTTGTTGCTGATCTTGGCGTGCTTGAGCGGAAGACTGAGATTGTTCCTCGTCTTCTTTTCTTTTTACTATTCGATTGTTGTTCACGCCCTGGTATTGCCTGACATACCCCGGGTATATTGTGTTATACAACCTTTTACCGTCCTCGCAAACTTATTTGTAGCAACCTGAAACCTACTTAATTAATCGGATTTGCGACCTGTTGAATTCTGTTCATTCAATAAAAATCCTACAATTAAAGTATTAATGTTACTTTTTTAAAAGTCAGAGATTTATTGCCCTACTGATACAAAAATTCAATAATGGCAGGTCTTTATAAGTTTGTTGTCTAATTTGGTATCATCATAATACTTTAAATTAGCGCTCTTCAAAACGTCTAATCGTATGACATATTATGCTTTTAGAGAACATTGAGACGGCAAATCATTTTGTAATCGCAGTATTCGCAATTTTTCTCTTTTTGTTTTTTGTAATCAACAGGGTCAAACTTCATTGATTTAATGTTTTCCAGTGTTTCTTGGATTTTTTGTTTGATATCCTGATTTTCAGCTTCTGTTATTTCTAGTTCTATATTTTTTTCAGGTTCTTCTGCAAAAATTAATCCCACTTTTGAAACCGTTGATCCTTGGTTTTTAGTTTCAAAAGCTAATTTGTAAAAGCGGAGTTGGTTGTAATAGTTTTCATATTTTTTACCTTCTGCAATGTCGTTTTTGCTTTTTGCAGAGCCTGTTTTGTAGTCAAACAGTGAAAAACTGCCGTCTTCGTTTTTTTCTATTCTGTCTATGAACCCTTTGATGAGGTTGTTTTCTATTTTTACTCCGTCAAACCTTGATTCTACTTCATAGATATTTTTAATAGGGGTAGAAATCAAGTGATGATAATAGTTTTCTATACATTTTTTGCCGCGCTCAATGTATTCGATGTATTTTTCCTCTGTTTCAAATTTATATGTTTCAAGTTTCTTGTTGAAAACATCTATCAAGCCTTCTTTATGAGGATATCTCCCTTTTTCAAGTGCAGAATTAACAGCCCATTCTAAAGTTTTATGGATGGAATTCCCAAAGTTTAGATATTGTGAATCTTTTTCTATAATTGGAATTTGATATAATTCTGAGTATAAAAATTGTCTTGGACAATTTCTGTACAAGTTGAATGAATGCGCACTTAAAGTGAAATTTTCTAATCTTTCTTTTAATTCTTTTTCAAATGCAAAGTGGTGGTTGAATTCTTCTTTTGTCATCGATTCAGCAAGCTCTTTGAAGAAATCAAGGTCTTCGCTGTTATGTGTTTCAAGTGAAACTATACCTTCTATGTTTTGAAGTTCAGAAAGATAAGAAGTAAGCGAATAGGTCTTTTGTTCTATAGTATTTGCATAGCTCATTTCAAGTGTGTGTTTAGCTCTTGTTATACCTACAAAAAGCAATTTTAACTGTTCTGCTCTTTTTATCAATTCTTCATCTTCTTCAGCTTTTGCTTTTAGCGGAAGATCGAGTTTGTTGGTATTTCTTTTCTTTTCCCACTCTGTTGTAATCAAGTTTGGCATAAATACATATTCAAACTCTCTTCCTTTAGAGCTGTGGATTGTAGAGAGCTGTATAGCATTTTTTATGTGTGAATCTTTTTCGATATTTATTTCTATGTTTTCGTTTAGTGCAGTATCAAGGTGTTTGATAAAATCGCTCAAGCCTGCTGTAGGGTTTAAGTTTGCAAAAGATTCAGCTTCTGCTGTGAGCCTTTTTATTGCCAGCAGATTTTCTGATAAATCAATCGGAGAGTTTGCGAAATAAGCCAAAATCCCAGTTCTGTTTGCGATTTCTAAAATCAGATATTTTAGAGGTTTATGGAATGAAAGGGTTTTTATTTTTTCAAAAGTTTCCATAAAGCTTTTGATTTTATCTGTGTTTTTCCATTCTTTATCGATATTTTCTTTAATTAAAGCGATAAAATCTTTTTTTAGCGGCTTATTTTGTTCTAAAAGAAAATTGTAATCTTCAATTTCAAAATCAAAAGGCTTTGACGCTAATAGGGCAAATAATTTATCTGAAGCCAATATGTGATTGTTTAGTGCTTTTAGATAAAAGTAGATTAAAATTGTCGGCTTAATCTGAAAAATACTTTTTGTAATTCTTATTTGATATGGAATATTTTTTGCTTCTAAAAGAGATGAAAACGGCATAAGCTGTTTGTTTTCCCTTGTCAAAATCGCTATTTGAGAGAGATCTTTTTCACCTTTTTCATTTTTTGTAAATGTATCATCAGCGATTAGTTTTTCGATCGATTTGATTATGGTGTTATTTTCTTGCAGCTTATCTGCGTATGCGATAAGTTTACTTTTTTTATCGAGTTTTATTATTTTTTCGTTTTTAGAAGTTAAAATTTTTGAGATATTGTGATGTTTGAATTCAGGATTGATTTCTAGCCTTGTATCGTCTTGAGCGATAATCTTGTAGCTCAAATCCAATATGCTTTGGGTAGAGCGGTTGTTTTCGTTCAAGCAGATAACTTTTGTATCGGGGTATTTGTGCAAGAAATTTTCAAGGTTATCTGATCTTGCGCCTTGAAATCCGTAAATAATCTGATCATCGTCTCCTACAACAAATATGTTTTCAGTTTCAGCTCCTTTTGCAAGAAGATCAATTAGTCTGTTTTGCAGCAAGTTAGTATCCTGATATTCGTCAATCAATATGTATTTGTAGTCTTTTGCTACTTTTTTCAAGAAGTCTTCATCATTTTCAAATGTTTCAACAACAAGGTTTATCATGTCGTTGAAGTCGATGAAGTTTTTCTGTGCCATTGTTTTTGAGTAAAGTTCAATTATTTCTATTGCTTCTTTTGCTTTTTCTATTTTTTTAATTTGAGGGTCATATTTTTGACTCAAAAATGATTTTAATGCTTTATTGTTTTCTTCTCTGTCTGTTTTTTCAGCTTCGAGCTCTTCTAATTTTTGATCCCATTCAGGGTGCGATTTCATATTAGAGAAGAATTGTTCTTTTGATATTCTATTTTTTTTGATTTCATCTACAGAAATAAGAAGCTGTTTTAGATAAAAATAAGGATTATTCCATTTGTCTACAAGGACCGTAGGCTTGAATTCATCAATGCATTGTTTCATAAGTGTGACTTTTGAAATGTCATCAATCAAGTTTACATTTTCCATCAATTCAAATTTAGAGGGGTATTGCCTTATCAGGTTGTTGCAAAAAGCGTGATATGTATTGATTTCAACTCCTGTAGCTGATTTTCCTGCTTGAGAAATAAGTCTTTCTTTCATCTCAGAAGCTGCTGCGTCAGAAAAAGTCATACAAATAATATTAGATGGCGAAATCCCTTTTTCTTGAATCATCGCTCTGAGTCTCTGAATGAGGGTAAAGGTTTTGCCTGTCCCAGGACCTGCTAGAACCATTACGGTCCCGTCAATATTGTCGATACATTCTTGTTGTTTTTTATTGGGCTGAATTTTCTTTATTTCTGTTTCCATCTTTTGTAGCTTTCTTTCTTTAGTATCAACTTTAGAGGAATTTTCATAAATTATCAAGATTTAAAAAATCGAGATTGTTTATTTTTGTTTCAGTTTTACTTTTGTAGTAGTTTTTAAATTGACAATATTTTTCTTATTAAATAAACTTTTTCTTATTATTGTTTAAAAAAGGATATATGTTGTATGAAAATTGTACCTTTGACGTTGCTTAAACCCGGGTCAGTCGGCAAAATTTCTGATTTAGTCGGGACAGAAAACGCTGAACACTCTCAAAGAATAATCAAACGTCTTACTTCAATAGGTTTTTACCCTGGGCAAGATGTTAGAATGGTAAAAAAATTAGGTAACATCTACTCTGTAAAACCAGGTTCAGACAACACTTTTGCAATCGATAAAACAGTATTGAACATGATTAAAGTTCAAGCTAATGATCAAGATGTTTTTGAAACATTAAAAGAAAGCAAAAAAGCATATTCATATAAGGCAGAGTTAAAAGATCTTATCAACTTTTTTAAAGACGCATTTAAAAAGAATTAGTTTAATAGAATAGATTTGGAAAAAGGAATTTAATATAATGAAAGTAGTCCCATTAACTTTATTAAAAACGGGCGCAAGTGCTAAAGTCGTAGATTTAGTAAAGTCAGGAGACCCGGAAGATGCTAGTAAACTAAGCAGATATTTAACTTCTCTCGGTTTTTATTCAGGTCAAGATGTTACTTTGTTGAGAAAAACAGGCACTGTATTGCAGGTAAAACCAGGAACTGATAACCCTTTTGCTTTGGATTTGGATGTAGCAAGTACAATCAAGATAAGTGCAGAAGATGGAGATGTTTTTGAAAGTTTGCAAGCTCGTCAAAAAGAGGAATCTTTTTCTTCAGGGATTAAACAAGTATTAGAAAAAATAAAAAATAGTCTAAAAAAATAATTTGACATTATTCATATTTTTCTTAAATAAGAGATATGATTATAAATTTATTTAAAACAATTAAAGAATGCAAACACCCTAAAGTTAGTTCTGATACAGAAAAAGCATACTGTCCTGATTGTGGTGCTTATGTTGAAAACAAGTGGTTTTTGACAAGATGTCGTTGCTGTAATATTAAAAGGGTGAGTTATTCCTTTTTTAATAATGTCAGACCGACTTCAAAGTTTTGCCCGAATTGCGGATCAAGTGAATATTACTTAGAAGAGCTTGATAATATCAACTTTGTGGATGTAAATTTTGCTGTGTTGAAAAAAGTCGAATCGACAAATCAAATACTATTTTCTAAAAGTCAGATTTGGGTGGATGAAAAAGAATCGATGCCCCAAAAGATGCTGGGTATCCTTGGCGTATAAATTGCGCAAGAGAACATTAAAAAAGCAACTTGTAAAAGTTGCTTTTTGTTTTTTATAAATCTTCATCCTCATACCCTGGAGATCTTAGTGGTAGGTTTTGATACCCCGGGTTTGAAAATACGGTTTTCTTTATGTATTTATCTGTGTAATTTCCTTTTTCAAGGAGGTTTTTAAGAGTGTTTTCTCTAAATACTAATGGGTGAGATTTGCTTGCTGCAGAAGGGTCTTTGTCTGATAATTGAGTCCAAACAGCTGCTTCCATTGTCCAAGCGTATGTTTCTTCGTTTAATGAATCAAATTCATCTTGGTGAAGCGCTTCGTGTGATAATAATGCTGCTAATGCCGCCGCTGGAGCATCTGCGTGCTTTTGGTTTATGTAGATATATAGTCTTTGTGATCTTTTCCATCCAAGTGCATCGAAATTTGCATAATCAGGTCTTATTGTACCTAGATTTTTGAATTCGATTTTCATACTTTTTCCGGTAAGATTATTACCTAAAATAGCATCTCTTGAATAGTTGCCTATAGTCCCTTTTAATAGTTCTAAGGCTTCCATGACTCTGTCTTCTTTTGTGACATCTTTGTACGTTTTGTATAAGACTGCCGAGTCAAATTTGATTGTTTTAGCTCCAGGAGAGGCATTTACCTCTTCTTTTATAGAAGCATTAATAGTTGGGTGGTCTTTGGGTTTTGCTATAGCTGTTGTAATAGCCAAGCATCCGCAAATTCCTGCAATAAGTATTCTCTTTTTTAAATCCATCGTTTCACTCTTCTTAATTCGCATAAGTACATTATTACCTATTTTATTTTTAAGGACAAATTCGACAAATTCAAGGTGGTTAAAATAGCTACCTGTGTCAACTAACAGTTAGGCTTTACTAATCGTAACAATAGCCAAAAAACAAATTGAAACAAAAATAAATAAAGAATTGTATTATGTCTTAATTTAATATATTCTTTTTATAACACTTAGGATGTGAATCTGTATTTGAAAATACAAATATATTTTCGTTTGCAGGGTGTATTACAACTTCAAATAGGTGAGATAAGGATATGGATCAAGATTTAAATAAAAACGAGTATGTTATTGATTTGAGCTACGTTAAAAATCCTGCTGAAATTATATATGATATAAGTATTCTTTTAGACAGTGAAGAAGCTAGAAACAAAAGAATATGCTTGAAATTAGGTACTATAGATTTAAATCAATCTCAAATCTTGAGTATTAAATCGCTGATTAACAGTATCAATTCGACTCTATTTTCAATAAATACTAAATCATCTAATACTGAGTCTGCTGCAATGGCAATTGGTATAGTTGTTGCTAACCCTTCAGTTCCGCAGGCAGAAACAGCAGTTCCAGAAATGACATACAAAACAGTTGAAGAATTTGTTGAATCTTCACAAGAAGAAGTTGAAGAAGAATCTATTGTTCCTCAAGAATACAACGAGACACCTTTTGAAGAAACTGAAGTAGAAATCCCTTCTACTCCCCGTGGGTACGAAAAACTTGAAGATCATCAAGATGAAGAAATAACTGCTGAACAAGAAGTCGAAGAAGAAAAACAAGATCTTCCTCAATCTGAAACAAGACAAATGTTTGAAGAAATTACTTTAAACATCCCTGATGCTGAAGAAATTAAAGAAGAGCTTGATGCTATTTTTAATACAGAAAAAAAACTAGAAGAAATTTTTGATGCCTCTTCTTCTGCTGTCTCTGTGACTGAAGAAAGAGAACAATTCTTCGCAAATATAATTGAAGAAGAAAAGAATTTTACTCAAGAAGATTTAGAACTTGAGTCATTCCCTACTAAATATATAAAACAAACCATAAGATCAGGTCAGGTTATAAGCTATGAAGGAAATATCGTCATAATCGGCGATTGTCATCCTGGATCTGAAATCATTGCCGCTGGCGATATTACTGTGTGGGGTGTACTAAGCGGTATTGCTCATGCTGGATCTAAAGGAAATGAAAAAGCTAAAGTTAGAGCTTTGAAAATGAATGCAATCCAACTAAGAGTTGCAAATTGCTATGCTAGAAGACCTGATTCGTTAAATACGGTTTTCTCTGAAAAAACAAACGTCTTCACACCGGAAGAAGCTAGAATCATAAACGGTGAAATTGTTATTTTTAAAATAAATGATTAAAGGAGTGGATATTAATGAGTGGTAGAGTAATAGTAATTACTTCAGGCAAAGGTGGTGTTGGCAAAACTACTACCAGTGCAAATATAGGAACTGCGTTAGCAAAAGCTGGTTCTTCAGTTGTCCTTATCGATACTGATATAGGATTGAGAAACCTCGATTTGCTACTAGGGCTTGAAAATAGAATTGTTTACACATTAGTAGACGTTGTTGAAGAACGTTGTAAGCTTAAACAAGCTCTTGTTAAAGACAAAAAAAATCCTAACTTATGTCTTTTAGCAGCAGCTCAAACAAGAGACAAATCAGCAGTTGATCCTTCTCAATTAAAATCGATTACAGAAGAGTTAAAAGAAGATTTTGACTTTATTTTAGTTGATTGTCCTGCAGGAATAGAACAAGGCTTTGAAACAGCTGTTGCAGGCGCTTCTGAGGCTATTGTTGTTACTACTCCAGAAATGTCTGCTGTAAGAGATGCTGATAGAATAATAGGTCTTCTTGAAGCTAAAGAAGAAATTGAGTCTTACAGATTGCTTTTAAATAGAGTTAGACCAAACTTGATTAAAACTAATGATATGATGAGTGTTGACGATGTCGTTGATATTTTATCGTGCCAGCTTATAGGTATTATCCCTGAAGATACAGGAATAATCACATCTACGAACAGAGGTGAGCCTATTGTAAATTGTGAAAAATCACTTGCTGGCCAGGCGTATTTAAACGTAGCAAAAAGAATTCAAGGAGATGAAGTCCCATTCTTAGATATAGACGAACCAAAAGGTTTGATTGCAAAACTAAAAAAGTTTTTTGCAGGTAGGAAGGGGTAATCAATTATGAAAGAACTTTTAGCTGAATTATATAATAAGGTCGTATTCTTTTTCCAAAACGAAAAAGGCGATAATTCAAAAGATGTTGCTTCAAACAGATTGAAACTTGTGCTTATGCACGATAGAACAAAACTTGACCCTCTTACGTTAGAAAAAATGAGACACGAGATAATTGATGTAATTTCAAGATACGTCGTGATTGATAAAGAACTTTTAGAGTTGAACTTAGCAGGTGAAGGAAATTCAATAGCTCTTATGCTGAACATTCCTGTTGTTAGAGCTAAAACAGAAGAAGAACTTGAGTTAGAAGCTCAAGAAGCTGCAGAAGAAGAAGCTAACGAAGAAGAAGAAACTGTATCAGAAGATGTTGAAGATGAACTAGATGAAGCTTTAGACTCTGAAGATATGGAATATGAGCAACAAGAAGCATCAGAAGAAGAGCCAAAAGTTGAAGAATTAATAAAAGAAGATTCTCAAGATGAATTAGATGAAGCTCTTGACTCAGAAGACAAGGAAGTAGAAGAAAAAACGGAAGCTTCTCAACAGCCTAAAAAAGATAAAAAAGATAAATAATTATCATACGATAATTTAAAAAAGTAAAAAGCATTTTGGCTATTGACTGGTTAAAATGCTTTTTTATGAGCAAAAGTGGCTGATGTCAAATAAAACTAATATAACTTGCAATATTTTATTTATGTGTAAAAATATATATACAAACAGTTTTAATAATTAACGCGGAGTGGAGCAGTCTGGTAGCTCGTCGGG
>JAEZOG010000151.1 GCA_023414155.1 Cyanobacteria bacterium OH_CFB_184
GCAGTCTGTTCTTTTTATTGATCAAGAGTTAGAAAGAGTTGTGGACATGCTGACAAAAATGATAGAGCCTTGTTTGCTTATATTTATTGGTGCAATTGTTTGTTTCTTGGCTTTATCTCTTTATTTACCGTTGTTCCAGTCATATCAAATGACATAAGAAAGGAGTCGTAATGACTTTAGATGAAAATAATGCATTATTAGAAGAAAATTTTATAACAGGCATTTGGTCTGAAAAAGTCCTTGTTGTAACAAAGGATTATGAGGTTATGGGCAAAGTATTTATGCCAAAGACAGGAAGAAAAAACAGATTACTATCTGATATTTTAAATGGCGGAAAGCGTTTTGTTGCAATAAAAGACTGTGAAATCAAGCATAGAGAATTCCCTAATCGTAAAACAGAAAATCATGACTTTATTCAACTCAATCTCAACTCTATAATCTTGTTGAGACCCGTAGGCGAAGATCGCTAAAAATAAAAAAATACTTGATTTTGAATATTGTCTATGATATCTATATATATAGACGAGGGCTATTAGCTCAGGTGGCTAGAGCGCACGCCTGATAAGCGTGAGGTCCCTGGTTCGAGTCCAGGATGGCCCAAATAAAAAGACAGATTACATTTGTGATCTGTCTTTTTATTTTTATACTCTAAATCATTGTTATTACAAATCCTTTTTTTTTAGTTATACCTACTTATTAGACAATTATTGTTTATAGTGGTATTATCAAATATAGGCATTATATGATTATATTGGATATAAGGAGTATGATATGGATAGGGCTACATTTGAAAAGCTTTTGGTACTAACTATTCTATTGTTGCTACCTTGTGTTTTTTATAAGAACAATGATAAACCCTCCCATCCAGATAAAGATGTAATTGCTAGCAGTGTAAACAGTAATGCTTCGGAATCTCAAGCACCAAGCCCAGTGCAGCCAGTGTCAACGGTTCAGGCTCACCAAAATGCTTACCCAGTTTCATCTTATGATCAAAGCCAACCGCCAATAAATCCTCAGATGCCTCCTGAGATAGATGTTCGATATGAACATAACAAGTCAGGATATCAAAATGTTTCATATAATACTCCTGCGCCAAACACGCAAGCACAAATAACGCCTATTGAAGGTGAAGGATACATTCAAACAAATAATTATGCGAATGCTCGATTAAATTATTACTATTATTATCCTTCTTCATTTGCCGCAAATAATGGGCAAAGATACCCGTTGATAGTTGCGGTACCTGGACTGTCAGGAAATGGAAAATCTTTTGTTTCTCAAGAAATGAAGGATTTTGCTATGAGAGAAGGTTTTGGGATTGTTGCTCCGACATTTATTGAAGATGCCGATAATTTTGAAGCACAAAAGAGTTATCAATATCCATCTGCTTGGTCTGGTGCGGCAATGATGAAGATATTAAGCGATCTTGAATCTAAAGGTTTAAAGTATTCAAAACTTTATATGTTAGGTTTTTCTGCAGGAGCTCAATTTGTTTCAAGGTTTTCATTTATATATCCTCAGTCAGTTGCTGCGTGTGCGATAAATGGCAGTGGTGCAAAAGTCTGGCCCCAAAGTAATAATGGAGTCCATTATTATATAGCTGTTGGAAACCAAGATGAAGAAATTAGAAAGCAAAATGCGCAAATATTTTATAATGAAGCTATAAAACTTGGAATTCCAGCTGTATATAAACAATACAATGTCGGGCATGGGTATACTACAGAGCAAATATCGGATGAGCTTAATTTCTTTAAAAAAGTAAAAGGTTCATAACTTTTTTTAAAAAAATATTATTGATTTTTTTTCTTGTTATGTTATTATAATAATCACCGAAGGGGGATTAGCTCAGTTGGTAGAGCGCCTGCCTTGCACGCAGGATGTCGCAAGTTCGAATCTTGTATCCTCCACCAAAAAAGACTCTGGTTTTACTAGAGTCTTTTTTATTGTTTTTTTATATCATTTCTAAATAAAAGTGTTGTTTTTACTATAATAAGAATTATATCAAATGCCTTGTGAATGCAGGCTATTTTGTTGAAAAAGAGTTAAAATATAAGTAGTTGTTCAATTAATAATTCTTATTCGCCTTTTATTAATATAAGGATATAAATCATGAATAATGCTTTCTCTTTCAATTTTGTGTTGGTGTGTGCTTTTCCTGTAATTTACTATTTGTTTTTTGCAGATGCTACTTCTATGGGTAGTTTGCTTTTTGTACTTATTATTGTGACGGCAGCTATTTTCATGGAAATACAAAATCATGAAAAAAAGCAAAAACTAAACTAGTTTTATATTGGTCTATCTTCCGTTTTGTGGTATATCATAATTAATACGGTATACCACAACTCAGGTACTTAAATGAAAAAAATTATATGTTACGGTGATTCAAATACTTTCGGGTTCAATCCTGAAAATGGAACTCGTTATGGCTTGGATTACAGATGGACATCGCTTTTGTCAGGTATTGTAGGTGAGGAATATTTAGTAGTTGAAGAGGGTTTAAATAACCGAACAGGCTTTTTTGTTAATTCTGATGGTTTAAGGCAAAGCGGTGAAAAGTATCTCCCTGTTTGTCTGCAAAATCATAAAAATTTTGATATATTTATACTTGCACTTGGCACTAATGATTTGCAGTATCAGTTTAGGATTGATGAAAGCAAGGCGATTGACGGTTTGAAAAAACTTATTGCTATTATCAAAAGTTTTAATTCAAAATCTAGAATAATAGTTGTTCCACCTGTTATTTTAGATGAAAGAGTTTTAAATGGCAGATTTTCTCATCAGTTTAATCAAGATTCCATCAATGCCTCAAAATGGATTCAGAGTGTGTATGAGAAAGTCGTTAAATCTGAGAATTGTGAATTGTTGGATGTTAATAAGGTAGTTTCTGTCTCTGATGTAGACGGATTACATTTCGATAAACAATCGCATAAGGTAATAGCCCAAGTAGCAGCTGAATGCATAATTTGCGACAAATAGAAAATAATAGATTGTTCTTTTCTTTAGTTCTTTGTTCTCTCCACAAGGAGAATTTACTTGTATTTAAGCTTCTTATATAAAAGAGAATATTATTTGTATTGTAACAATAATGAATAGAAGAAATTATTTATGGATAAAATGCTCGAAGAAGTTTCGAAAAATAAGAAATCTATTTTTGCTTCACTGGCTTTTTTCATAGCTGTTTTTGTCGGCTTTTTCTATTTGTATCAAACCTTTTTCGGGTATTATATCTTGATTAGATTTAAGGAGTTAGGCCCTTTAACCAGAAATATGCCTGTATATTACAGCGGATTTAAGGTTGGCAAAGTAGTTGATATCTCGCCTGATAAGGATTTTAAACATACTATGGTAAAGGTGCTTTTAACATATAAAGATACCAGACTTCCTAAAAACACTATGGTAATTGTGCAAAGATTCCCATCTGGTGAAAACTATCTTGAGTTTTTATATCCAGATATGCCTTCTCTACAGCTTTTAGCTCGAGGTGATGTGATAAATGGCGATACTGATTATAGCCTTGAGTCGTTTATGCGCGGTCAAAGCCGTTTTGGTGCAGGGGATATAGTATCAGAAAAAGTTATGACCGCACTTTCTAGCGCGGATGCCACAAATATTGCTATGCGGCATTTTTTCGAGACATCAACTCAAGTCATTACAGAGAATCGCGAAAGTATAAATAGAAGCTTTCAGAATACTGAGAAAATGACGAAAAATCTCGCTGAAACTGCTGAGAATTTAAATCAAACGTCTAAAAAGTTAAATAATTCAATGGATCAAATCAAATTAAACAACACGGTTTCAAATATTACTGATACCACAGAAAATATTAAAAACACTACTGCCTCAATAAATAACGCAACTAAAGATATCGATAAAACCGTCAAAAAGCTTGATGCTGCAATTTCTGATATAGGTTCAACTGCTTCAAATATGAATAAAATGACTTCGGGGTTAAATGCTACTCTAGGTAAGCGATTTGGTGGAACTAGGCTTCTTTTTGGTAAACCCATATCCGATAGTTGCATAAAAAAATAATCTTAAACTTAATTAGCGCTACCTATTAATGAAAATTACTCAAGAATACTGTATTCTTGCAAATGATATCTAGGAGCTTTTATGTTTAAAAAAATCTGTTTATTGTTTATCTTGCTTGTCGTTATTACATCTGGCTGTAATAAAAATGAGAGCAAGTCAGATCTTTATTCTTCTATATTGAAAAAAGGTCATTTAACAGTAGGTATTTCTTATGATGCTAAGCCATTTAGCTTTAAGGATTCTGATGGAAAAATAAAAGGCGTAGACGCTGATATTGCAAGAGAAATCGCAAGAAGAATACTCGGAAGCGAGCAAAAAGTTGTTTTTACCCATATAGCTCCTCAAAATAGAAGCAAGGCGGTCTCAAACGGGGACGTAGATATGGTAATTTCTTCTATGACAATAACCCCTGATAGAAAGAAAATTGTCGAATTTTCTGATCCCTATTTTGTTGCAGGACAGGCAATCTGTGTCAAAAAAGACAGTAATATCGACTCTTATGATGATTTAAATAACAAAAATGTTGTAGTGGTACTTGGTACAACTGGAGAAACAAATTTAAGAGATTTTGCTCCAAACGCCATAATACAAGGATATGTGGACAATGCAGATGCCTTTAATGCTTTTAGAAAAGGCGGCTACGATGCAGTAACAACAGATGATTCATTGCTTCTTGGTTTTGTTATGGATAATCAAGATTATAAGATTTTGCCAGGACGTTTAACGACTGAGCCATACGGAATAGCTTTGAAAAAATCAAAAGATACAATGACGTTTAAAAAAGCCCTTAACGATATAATTAGCAAAATCAAGTTCGACGGCACACTTCAAACTATAAAAGATAAATGGAACGTTACTTGATGTTTACTACCAAATAATAACTCAACCAGTATCTGTATTAATACA
>JAEZOG010000190.1 GCA_023414155.1 Cyanobacteria bacterium OH_CFB_184
AGCAAGCATTGTCATAATGTTCGTACTTTTTCTTTTCAAACTCAAAATAATCAGAAGGTCGATAAGGTCTGCGTAACAATTTCATACCAGCTTCTTTTGGGGTTCTATCTGCTTTTTTCTGATTACATTCTTTACAGCAAGCAACTATATTTTCCCAGATATCAGGGCCTAATCTGGATTTTGGGTAAACATGATCCAGCGTTAATTCAGAATAAGAAAGTTTCTTTCCACAATACTGGCATGTGTAGTCGTCTCTGATATAGATATTTTCTCTACAAAAAGGCAGTTCCTGAAGTGGAACTGCCATCTCGTAAGTTAATTTAATTACTTTTGGGATCATAGTATTATCAATACGGATAAAATCCTCAATATTATTGATAGTTTGAGCATACTGCGCCTTACCCTTAATAATTAGAACCAAAGCCCGCTTCCAGGTCGTGATATTAAGAGGTTTATCGTCAGAATTCAACAAAAGTACTCTTGCCATATTTCTGCTCACAACTTCTACACTTGTAATATTCCCTGTATTTGTCTTTTTTAAACAGGTTATCAGGTTATTTGAACCATATATATGATAAAATTTACTAATGAATATAAGTTTATTTAGTTTATTTATCGAATTTTGCAAGATAGGACTCCAACTATTAGGCGGTGGCTACGTGATAATACCTCTTTTGCAGCATTCTATAGTGGAAAATAAAAAATGGATAACTCAAAATGAACTTTTGGATTATTATTCTATAAGTCAATGCGTGCCTGGACTAATTGCCGCTAACGTTTCTGTATTAATAGGCCACAAAACAAGAGGGATTCTTGGTGGCTTATTTGCCTTGCTGGGTATAGTTTTCCCTTCATTTATTATTATATTAATTATTGCCTCTGTTTTTATGTCTATAAATGAAATTAAAATGCTTCAAGATGCATTTTGGGGTGTAAGAATAAGCGTTCTATTGTTGATTATACTTACTGTAAAAGAACTCATTGCAGTTGGAATAAAAGATAAATTTTCTAAAATATTATACATGTTGATTGCTCTCGCGATGTTATTGAGTGACATTTCACCTGTAATTTTGATAATAATCGGCGGATTGGCTGGTGTGATTTACACAAAGTATAAAAAGAATGAAATCTAATGAATATATATATCTTGCTATACATTGAATTTTTTAAAATAGGTTTATTTTCTGTCGGTGGAGGGTACGCAACTTTACCATTTTTATACCATCTTACAACCGAATATGATTGGTTTTCAGTTAAAGAATTATCTGACATGGTAGCGATTTCAAACATTACGCCAGGTCCGATAGGAATAAATATGGCAACTTTTGCAGGATATAAAGTCGCAGGAATTATTGGCAGCATAATTTCAACAGTTGCAGTTGTGACTCCTGCATTAATTATTGTTTTGATAATCTCTAACATAATGGAAAAGTTCAAACACAGTGAAATAATAACTGGAATACTTACAGGCCTAAGACCTGCTGCATGCGCACTATTGACAGTTGTTGGAATAAAACTTTTCACAAATAATATTTTGAATGTAGATAAACTTTGCTGCAGCAACATTTTTAAAGATGCAAATGTTGATATAAAGGGGATATTATTATTGATGATTATGGCTTTTCTTTGCTATAAAAAAGTATGCAAAAATCCAATATTTGTTATATTAATTGGATTTATATTAGGTATAATATTTAATTATGCGTATTTTTAAACCCGCACACAGTAAGCATTTGCAGAAATATATTAACTTTTGTTAACAAATAATCCTCGCTAAAGTCAATTTATGCGAATAATTTGTTTTTATTAAAACAGGTAAGGTTAGATTCAAAAATTAATTTGGTATGGAGGTTAGTTATGACAACAGGCATGAACGCTTTAAATCCTGTAGGTTTCTACAGTTCAGGCGATGATTATTTCGGTTTGACAGGTGCAACAAATACTTATAATGGAGTTTCGTCAAACATCTGGAATAATTCAACACAAAATTTACAGTATCAATACGGGTATAACAATACGTATAACGCGTATAACAACAAATATGCTTCTCAACAATTAACGATTCAAGATCAATGTACTTCAATTGCTACAGTATTAAGCAATGGACAAGAAGATGAAGTATTGTCAGAATTCAATGAACTTGTATCTACTTTAAGATCACAAGAACAATATGCACAATGTTCTGATCAAGAATTACGAGCAATGGCAAAAAATATATTCCAAAATATGACAGGCATTTCATTAACAGATGCAATCAATCAAAACTGTTCTAGCAGCTTTACTACAGGACTTAAAAATGTTCTAAACCCATTTGGTGATGATTCAGTTAGTAAAGAAGACCTATTAGCAGAAATCAATGGAACTAAAAAGAAAAAAGGTGCAGATGCATCAAAAGTAGTGGGTGAAGTCGCAGGTATCGCAGGATGTGCAGCTGGTGGTGCCGGAGTTGGCTTCTTGGTAGCTGGACCTGTAGGAGCAGCCGTAGGCGGCGTAATCGGTGGTGCAGTCGGTTTAATCAAAGCATTTATATAATTCCTCTCCTAACCTCAATAACCTATACCAAAAATAAAATGGGCATATGCCCATTTTATTTTTTTTCTGATACTATTTCATCCAATTTTTCTTTAAGTTCTCTTATTTCATATTTCATCCTATTTAATTGACAAGAAACAGGATCAGGTATTCTGTTATGGAGAAGTTGTCCTTCTACGTATAATTCCTGATGAACAACTCTACCAGGTATTCCAACGACTGTAGAATTTTCTGGAACATCATCTATTACAACTGAGCTTGCACCTATTCTGCAATTAGAACCGATTGTTATATTCCCCAGTATTTTTGCGCCTGAACCTACAACAATATTATTACCGAGAGTCGGGTGTCTTTTGCCGTGCTCTTTACCAGTACCACCCAAGGTAACGCCTTGATAAAGCAGAACATCATCACCAACGATTGCTGTTTCTCCAATTACTACACCCATTCCGTGGTCGATAAAAAATCTTCTACCGATAGTTGCAGCAGGATGTATTTCTATTCCAGTAAAAAATCTTGTTAAAAAAGAAAGATAACGCGGCAAAAATGGAACCTTCCAGTATAAAAGTTTATGAGCTATTCTGTGAGAAATTAAAGCATGTAATCCAGGGTAACAAAAAATTACTTCAAGTATATTTTGAGCAGCAGGATCTTTGTCATAAATTGTCTGAATGTCTTCTTTGATTTGGTTGATTGATTTTTTAAGAAGTTTCATTGTTATCATCCTCAAAAAGCTTGGTAGAAATGTATCTTTCACCGTAATCAGGCAAAACTACAACAATTAATTTTTTCTCGCAAACATCTCTTTGAGAAAGAATCAAAGCTGCACTCATAGCTGCACCGGATGAAATACCGCAAAGTATGCCTTCTTTTCTTGCTAAAGCTCTAGCTGTTTGAATAGCAACATCTGTAGGGACTGTAATAATCTCGTCTACTATATCCGGATTGTATATTTCAGGTATAAAATTTGCGCCGATACCTTGTATTCCGTGGGTACCTGCCGTTCCTGTCGAAAGCAATGGACTTTCTTGAGGCTCGACACCTACAACCTGTATATTTGGATTGTATGATTTTAGTCGTTTTGAAACACCTGTAATTGTACCTCCAGTACCGATTCCTGCGACTAGTACATCAATTTTTCCACCGGTATCTCTCCAAATTTCTTCTGCTGTAGTCGCTTCATGGATTTCTGGATTATAAATATTAGTAAATTGTGAAGGTATAAATGAATTCTCATATTTTTCACTCAGTTCAATAGCTTTATCAACTGCACCCTTCATACCAAGAGCAGCAGGCGTTAATACTAACTCTGCCCCATATCCTTTGAGCATTTTTCTTCTTTCAATACTCATGCTGTCAGGCATGGTTAAGATTATTTTCTGCCCTCTTTGCGCGCAACACATAGCAAGTCCAATACCTGTATTACCACTAGTCGGTTCAATAATAACAGTTTCTGAATCTATTAAACCCTGCTTTTCAGCTTGTTCTAGCATATATTTAGCGGGTCTGTCTTTGACAGAATTTGAAGGGTTAAAATACTCGAGTTTTGCGGCGATTTTAGCGTTTCCTGCATTTAGTTTATTGATATAGACTAAAGGAGTATTGCCTATTAATTCAGTAATATTGTTATAAATTTTCATTCTATACAACCTTTATGAATTTTCTTTTACCTACTTGAATTACAACGGGTAATGAATTTTTAGAAATTGTAAACCCAAAATCTGTCTGTTTTTCTGAGTCTACTTTCACTGCACCAGCAGCCATTAATCTCTTTAATTCACTTTTACTTGGTGCAAGTTCGTTATTGATAATAATATCGACTAGCAGAGTATCTTGATCTATTTGGCACTCAGGAATATCTTCCGGGATACCTTTTTTCTGAACTACATTAATGAATTCATTTTGAGCTAGATCAGCAAGTTCGTGGTTATGATACATAGACACGATAGTGTGTGCAAGCCTCATCTTGATATCTCTTGGGTTGATATTTTTTAGCTGTTCTTCTAACTCCTTAAGATCAGTATTAGATATATCAGTTAAAAGCGCATAATATTTAGTAATCATTTCATCAGGTATCGACATCAATTTACCGTACATATCTTTCGGTTCATCTGTTAAGCTGACGCAATGCTCAGGATATGACTTAGACATTTTAACAACGCCATCAGTACCTTCCAGTAACGGAAGCAATAGGACCATTTGTGGGTCTTCTTTTCCGTATGCACTTTGGATTTCTCTTCCTAAAAGAACATTAAATCTTTGATCAGTACCGCCCAACTCAATATCAGCGTCGATTTCAACTGAGTCATATGCTTGCATCAAAGGATAAAAATATTCGTGAATAGAAATCGGTTTTCCTTCTTGGTATCTTTTTGCAAAATCATCTCTTGCCATAATTTGAGCAACTGTAACTTTTGATGAAAGTTTAATGATGTCCATTAAATTCATTTTATGAAGCCAGTCAGCATTATTAACTACTTCAGCTTTGCTTATATCAACTACTTTAGACATTTGCTCAAAGTATGTTTTTGCGTTTTCATCAACTTCTTCTTTAGTAAGACTTGGTCTAGTGTCTGATTTGCCTGATGGATCTCCAATCATAGCTG
>JAEZOG010000035.1 GCA_023414155.1 Cyanobacteria bacterium OH_CFB_184
ACCTACAAGAGCAGAGGCTAGTGACGTTGCGAATGCTATTTTAGACGGAACTGATGCTGTTATGTTATCTGGTGAAACAGCTATGGGTAAATACCCTGTTGAAGCGGTTGCTATGATGAAAATGATCGCAAGCAACGTTGAAAAATGTGATTTTGGTCTTTCTAACCTTGATCTTGAAATCAATGAAGACTATGAAATTACACCGCAAGCAATCTCAAACGCAGCTGTTAAAATGGCTGTAGACTTGAATGCAAAAGCTATCTTGGCATTTACTCACTCAGGTTACACACCAAGATTACTTTCTAAATTGAAGCCGACAGTTCCTGTTATTGCAATATCAGATGAAGAAGATACTTGCAGAAGATTGAATTTATACTGGGATATTCATCCTGATATGAAAGATTGGGACACTGTTTTAGATAAAAATTTATTAGAAAAAATTGACAATTATATCTACGAAAACACAGATTTCAAAAAAGATGAAAGAATTATCATCATTGGTTCAATTCCAAAATTAATCACTGGAAGAACTAACTTTATAAGAGTTCACAGAATCGGTGCAACTGATATCTAAAAAATCAGCTTAAATAATTAAAAGAGGCAATTATTTGCCTCTTTTTTTATATTATATTTTGAACTCCTAAACCTGAATTTGTTTCAATATAGTTAAATATTCTATTTATAGTTGATGTTGAAAAATTATAATTATTGTCTGAGGGAAGAATTTTTACAAAAGAGTTTTTATAATCTTTATTAGCAGTAATAAGAATAAATTCTTTAGAGTATGCAGTAAAAACTATTGTTCCTGTTTTAAATTGTATTTCTTCAACCTGATAATTATTGTCTGTGATGGCTGATAAGCAAACATACAGAAGATTTTCCATCGGAAGCTGATATATTCTCAAACAGTCTGTAAAGTTTGTATATGGAGGCGGAGCAGGAGTTTTATTTGCAACTTGATAAGTCCCTGAAAGATTCTTCGGTGGAGCTGTAGTCGTTGCAGCCTTACATAGATTTGTTGATAGCGTTAGCATTATAAAAAGTAATAGTAATCTTTTCATTAGTTTTCCATCCAACTTTTGCCTGTTGCTACATCAATTTTTAGAGGAACAAGGAATGGCTGTCCTAATTCCATACATTCTTCTACAAGTGATTTTATTTCTTCAAGTTCTGAATTTAATGCTTCAATAACAAGTTCATCGTGCACTTGGATTATGATTTTAGATTTTAGTTTCTTTTCTTCAATTTTTGCTTGTAATTTATTCATCGCAATCTTGATTATGTCAGCCGCAGTACCTTGAATCGGTGTATTTATTGCTGCTCTTTGAGCTGATTCTTGGATTTTGCTGTTTGTGCTTGTTAATTCAGACATTAAATAACGTTTTCTGCCGTATAATGTTTCAACGTACCCGTGCTGGTAAGCAAAATCAATAACTTCTTTCATGTAATTTTTTACACCGGGATAAGTTTCAAAATACTTATCAATAAATGATTGTGCTTCAAATTGAGAAATGCCCAAAGTTGATGACAATCCATACTTTGACTGACCATATACGATGCCAAAATTGACTGTTTTAGCTCTGTATCTCATATCTTTTGTGACTTCTTCTATCGGAACGTCAAAAACTTTTGATGCAGTAAGGGTATGAACGTCTTCATCGTTACAAAAAGCATCTATCAAACTGTCATCACGAGAGATGTGAGCTAGTAGCCTCAATTCTATCTGAGAGTAATCTGCAGATAGAATTACTGAGTTGTTTTTATTTTCTGGAACAAACGCTCCTCTTATTCTGTTTCCCAGTTCAGTTCTAATTGGAATATTTTGAAGGTTTGGGTTAGAACAAGACAATCTTCCAGTTATAGTAATAGTTTGATTAAATGTAGTATGAATTCTTCCGTCATAAGGACTTATTAGATTTGGAAGCGTATCAATATAAGTAGTTTTTAATTTATTTAAATGTCTTTGTTCTAAAATATCTTTTGCAATTTGGTTGTCTTCTGCAAGTTCTTCTAAAACCTTTGCACTTGTTGAGAAGCCGGTTTTTGTTTTGTTTTTGCCTTTTGGTTTTAAGTTTAGTTTATCAAATAAAATCTCGCCAACTTGTTTTGGAGAGTTAATATTGAATTTTTCTCCTACAGCTTCGTAAATTTGGTTTTCGATTGCATCTAATTTCTTCTGAATTTCTTCATTTAGATCAGTAAGATATGGAACATCAACACTAATACCGTTCCACTCCATTTCTGCAAGTACTATAGCAACAGGAACTTCTACGTCGTATAAAAGATCAAGTTCTTTTTCAGATAAATTCTTTTGCCAATATCTTGAAAGCTCAAGTGTCGCAAAAGCATCATCACAAGCATAATCGCTTGCTTCTTTTATTGGAACTGTTTCCATTGGTATGTAATCTTTACCGCTGCCTGTGAGTTCTTCATAGCTTGTCATTATATAGTCTAAATGCTCGCTAGCCTGGACTTTTAGCCCGTGTTTTCTGGATGGATCTTTTATGTAACTTGCAAGCATAGTGTCCATAATTACATTGTTTAGCCTGATATTGTGTTTTCTTAGAACATTTATATCGAACTTAGAATTTTGAAGTGTTTTTGCGATTTGTTTATCTTCAAAAACAGGAGAAATCATTTTTGCAACGTACTCAACATCCAGCTGATCGCCTATTTGATGGAATATCGGAATATAGAATGAGTATGTTTTATCTTCTTTTGTATCATCTATTTTAACCCTATTATTTTTAGATGTAATTTGAGGATTATAAGCAAGTGAAATCCCGACAAGGTCACAATCTAATGGGTTTAAGCTTGTTGTTTCTGTATCAATTGATATTAATGATTGATTTTTAAGGTTTTCTATTAATTTTTCCAGTTTTTCTTCTGTATCTACAATCTCTTTAGATACGTTGAAGTCTTTTTTTGATTCATCGCTCATTTGAGATGCGAAACTGAAGCCTAATTGAAGCTGTCCTGCGCCTTTTTTTGCAGAAATTACAGGCTGATTTTCTTCTTTCATTTCTTTTATTTTGTTTTCAAGAATATCAATTTTAAACGGTTTTACGATATCATCTATATTTTTTAAGAAACTGTAGAGTTGATTTTT
>JAEZOG010000051.1 GCA_023414155.1 Cyanobacteria bacterium OH_CFB_184
GTGCCCTCTGAAACATTTAAAGATTGATCCGCTTTATTTTTGCAAGGCAACTCAATAAGCTGGTTATTAAAAAAGAACTTATTTTCTTCTTTTTTTAATTTCTCAAAGATATTAGAGATTATATTGCTTTGAAAATCTGTCTCAACAATAACCCATTCCTTAGAAAAATCTCTAAGCTTGCCGGCAGCATCATCCCAGACGTAGATATTTATCGAACTCACATGCAAATATTCTTTAAAAGCTTTATTTAAATGCTCAAGTATTTTTACCGGTTCATTCTCTTGAGTAAGAATATTAGAAACCTCTAGTAAAAAGTCGACATCTCTATTATTAAGATTTTCACTACTACCCATTTTAAATTCCCTACATTTCGCTCAGCTGACGCTTAGCTGGACAGCTTTTTAATGCTTTTATTAAAGAAGTATCTTTATCTTCACCTAATACAACTTTACCATTTTTATAAACTATATTCTCATCTTCTGTCGCCATTGAATCTGTGCGTTTTTTCAAATACTCATAATCACCCTGATTTATGATCTTTTGCTTTACATCAGTCATAACCCCATACAGGTATTTAGTTTTGGCAGAATCACCATTTATATCAAGGATAAGTCCTGCTTTTTCAAACTCCATCAAAGATTCCTTATAAAGATTCATAGACCTCAACAAAATAGCAAGGTTATAGTGAGCTTCGTAATTCAACGGAGCTGATTCTATTGCTCTGCAGTATTCTAAACCCGCATCTTTATAATTACCGAGCAAGTGATTTGTCAACGCCAAATTGTAATGTGTATCATAATCATGTTTTAATATTTTTTTTGCTTTTGTATAAGCATCCTTAGCTTTTATTAAATATTCAGTTGATGCTAATGTTTTTTCGCCCATATACAAAGATTTACCTTTGTAAGCAAGACCCATATTGTAAAAAGCCAAGCCCTTATTATATTTCACGCTATCTTTATTATTATAAATAAATGGCAGATGAATCAAAAACGGATTAGACTCTGTGACTTTGCCATATTCTTGAATTGCTTGATCATAATTTGAAAGCTTCTCTGACAAAATTATACCCAAATCCATTCTGCACATAATAAAATTAGGATCATATTTCAAAGCTTCTTCATATGCATCAGCTGCTGCATAATAATTTTCATATGCTACATAAATATTTCCCAAATTACACTGAGCTTTTGAGTGTTCAGGATAATGTTTTAGCCCCAAGATGTAATAATCAACCGCTTTTTGAAACTTTGCATTTTGATAAGCTTTATCTCCTTGATACACATAATAAAAGCCCCAAAGCTTATTATATTGTTTCTCGTACCATCCCCAAAATACAAATAATGACAACAAAAACAATAAGACGATTATTCCCAAAATAACCTTCGTAACTGTTTTTTTAAATAAATTGATTATAATATTCACAAATATTTCCTCAATTGAAGAAAAGAAGTCAGAGGCTTAATTTCTTAAGCCTCTGATTAATCTTACGTATCAATATTTGTTGCGTAAACAGCATTAGCCTCGATAAAATCTCTTCTAGGCTCAACCTTTTCACCCATAAGGATATCGAATAATTGTTCACATAACATCGCATCTTCGATATTAACTTTTTTAAGCGTTCTTGTCGAAGGATCCATAGTAGTTTCCCATAGTTGTTGAGGCATCATTTCTCCTAAACCTTTGAAACGTTGGATAGAAACACCTTTTTTACCTCTTTCTTCAACGATTCTTTGTAAATCTGCAAAAGAAGTAATATTTATTTCTTCAGTACCTGTTTCTAAGATTAATGATTTTTCTTCCTCAATCAAGAAGTTTCTGATTGAAGGATAAGCATTTTTAATTTTATTAAACTCAGGAGATTTAATTAGGTTTGAAGTGATAGACACAGGATCAATGCCTTCTCCAAGAGAAATTCTAATAGAATATTTACCTGTTTCCAAGTTTTGTTTTAACTCTACAACATAATCCTTAGCATCAGTTATACCGTAGTTTTCAGCATGATCTTTAATGTAGTGTTGCAAATATTCTGTAACTTCCTGCATTTTTTCGTGATTTTCAAAAGTTTCTTTTTCAATATTAGATCTTACAAGACCTCTGATAACAACCGATGGAACTGTATTGATAATAGGGCTGTTGAAAGAATTATAGTAAGTAGACATATCGCCTAATACAGTAACTAAATCATCACTGTCACAGACTTTTTGTTTAGTTTTATCACTCAAACAAAGTCCTTTTACGCCTCTTTCTCTAAGCATTTTATCTAAAGCTCTTTCATCGTATAAATACTCTGAAGTTTTACCCACTGTAACTTTGAACAATGGTGGCTGAGCGATATAAACGTGTCCATTTTCTATTAATGGTCTTGCATATCTAAAGAAGAACGTTAAAAGTAAAGTTCTGATGTGAGCTCCATCAACGTCAGCATCTGTCATGATGATGATTTTGTGATAACGAAGCTTCTCTAGCTCGACTTCTTCTTCATTTCTGCTGATAGACATACCAAAAGCTTGGATCATAGATTGAATTTCGTGGTTGCCATATATTTTATCTAATCTTGCACGCTCAACGTTTAAGATTTTACCTCTTAACGGTAATATAGCTTGGAACATTCTGTTTCTGCCCTGTTTTGCAGAACCACCCGCAGAATCTCCCTCTACTATGTATATTTCAGATTTTTCAGGTTCCCTGCAAGAACAATCCGCAAGTTTACCCGGAAGAGTTGAATTTTCAAGCACAGATTTTCTTCTTGTTAATTCTCTTGCTTTTCTAGCCGCCTCTCTTGCTCTTTGAGCTTGAAGAGTTTTTTCAATTATTGTTTTTGCATGTTTTGGGTTAAACTCAAGCCATTCCTGGAATTTATCCCTAACAACATCGTTAACCGCCCCTAATACTTCAGCGTTACCTAATTTTTCTTTTGTTTGACCTTCAAACTGAGGATCGCCCAACTTAACACTGACTATCGCTGTCAAGCCTTCTCTGACATCATCTCCTGAAAGATTTGTGTCAGCATCTTTTAATATATTGTTTTTTCTTGCATATTCATTTAACACACGGGTAATAGCGTTTCTAAAACCTGTTAAGTGAGTACCGCCGTGGTGAGTGTTGATATTGTTAGCAAAACTCAAAACAGACTCGCTGTATGAATCAGTGTATTGAAGTGCTATTTCAACAAGCATTCCTTCCACTGTTTTTTCCATATAAACAGGAGGGTCAAAAGTAACGGTCTTATTTTTATTTAAGAATTCAACGTAACTAGCGATACCGCCTTCATAGTGAAAAACTGTTTCTTCATTAGATTTAGCATCCAAGAAAACGATTTTAAGACCTTTATTCAAGAAAGCCATTTCTCTAAATCTTGTAGCAATTACTTCTCTATCGATTTGAGTTGTTTCTGTAAAAATCTCAGGATCTGGCCAGAATGTAGTTTTTGTACCGGTTTTTTCAGTCGGTTTTGTTTGTTCAACTGGCGCAATGGGTTCACCTCTCATATATTCTTGTCTGTGAATAAATCCGTTACGAGAAACTTCAACAACCATTTTTTCAGACAAAGCGTTTACTACAGAAGCGCCAACACCGTGCAATCCGCCTGATACTTTATAACCGCCGTCACCAAACTTACCGCCTGCGTGAAGAACAGTATGAACGATTTCTAATGCAGACTTGCCTGTTTCAGGCTTAACATCAACAGGAATACCACGCCCGTCATCTTCTACGGTGACACTTTCATCCGCATTAACAGTAACTTTAATTTGTTTACAGTATCCTGCAAGTGATTCATCGATTGAGTTATCTACAATCTCATAAATACAATGGTGCAAACCTCTTTGAGATGTTGAACCGATATACATCCCAGGACGCATTCTTACAGCTTCTAACCCCTCTAATACACGTATATTACTAGCATCATAATTTGCGTTTGTTTGTGTTGTCATGCTTTAACCCCAAGTTTCTATTCTTTCATATACTAATATTTTAATACAAACACACTATTAAAGCTAATATTTAAAGGGTTTGTAACACAATTACAAGCATTTTGTTATTTTTTCATTAACAGAGCAATTCCTGCTTTAAAATAATTCTTAAGTTCTGCACCTGAACTAATACCCGCAAGCCTTTTAAGGATGTATGACAACCTTAAATAATACTTTTTCATTGCGAATTTATGAAGTTTTAAAATTTTATCTTTAGAAACAAAATGAGTATCCACGTTAGGCGCGAAGTAGGAATTTTTATAAAAATTCACGTCTTGAAAATCGCCTAGCCTGTTTTCCTTTACATACTCATAAAATCTGCTCCCGGGGAGTGCTGCTGCAGTATAAAAACTGACAAATTCGCTGTCTAACTCTATCGCAAAATCAATTGTCTTTCTCATATCTGCTTCTGTTTCCCAAGGTAAACCCAAGACAAAATAGTTATATATCTTGATTTTATGTTTTTTTATAAGCTTAACAG
>JAEZOG010000060.1 GCA_023414155.1 Cyanobacteria bacterium OH_CFB_184
GTACGTCTCATTTTATTTCTCCTTGAATATTATATTTGCCAGTTGTATCATAGTAAATAAAACAAACTCCAAAGTCAATTAAGCATCTATAAAAAGGTTAAAGAATATGAACAAGAAAATAGGTTTCATCGGCGCAGGCAAAATGGCTAACGCAATTATAAAAGGAATTATTGATTCAAAATATTGCACTCCTGAAAATATGTATGTTTCCGATTTAAATAAAAAAGCACTAGAATCAATGCAAATCGAATTTGCACTAAATACAACGACCAACAACTCTGAAGTGGTACAAAACGCTGATGTGCTTATATTTGCAGTAAAACCTTTTGTATTAAAAGATGTGATAAAAGAACTAAAACCTTTTATCACTGGCAAGCACCTGGTGATTTCAATTGCGGCAGGAATACCAATTTCTGCAATTGAAGAAATAGTTGAATCGACTCCTGTAATAAGAGTTATGCCAAACACTCCAGCACTTGTAAATGAAGGAATGAGTGCTGTTTGCAAAGGCAAATTAGCATCAGAAGATGATGTAAAAATCGCATCTGACATTTTTAAAAGCGTCGGAAAAGTAATCGAAACAGAAGAAAAATACATAGATATAATAACTGCAATTAGCGGCTCTGGTCCTGCTTTTTACTATTATATTATCGATGAAATTGCAAAAGCAGGAGAATCTTTAGGGCTTGATTATGACACATGCCTTAAGCTATCAGCACAAACGGCATTTGGCGCTGCAAAAATGATTATGGATACAGATGTTTCACCTGAACAACTAATCACAAACGTAACTACCCCTGGCGGTTGCACAGAAGTAGGCAATATAACCTTAAAAGAAAAAAATATATCAAGCATTTTGCATGCTACAATTGAAAATACAATGAAAAAAGCAAAAGCACTCGGAGAAAATTAATGAATATAATTATCTTTATTGTCGGATTTATTATTGGCGTTGCCACAACTTTCCTTATCGTTAAACAGACAGGCAAAAGCCAACAAACAGTTCAAGAAGAGATGTTTAATCAAATGCAGCTGGTGTTTGAAAATATGGCAAATAAGATAATAAAAGAAAATACACAAGATTTTTCAACAATGTCAAAAGAGAGAATGACTGAACTTTTAGACCCGTTTAAAGAAAAAATCGAAGAATTTAAGAAAAAATTTGAACAAAACAACGAAAAATTCACAACTCTTGATCTTCATATCAAGAACGTCATTGAAACAGGAAATAAAATCACTCAAGATACCACAAAACTTTCTCACGCTCTAAAAGGCGATAATATGAAACAAGGTAAATGGGGAGAACTTATTCTTGAAAGAGTTTTAGAGCTATCAGGGTTAAAAAAAGGCGAAGAATATGTGGTTCAAGCAGGTATCGGCACTCAAAGACCCGATGCTACTGTTCTTCTTCCAGAAAATAAAGCTATCTTTATCGATGCTAAAACGACTCTAGCTTCTTACGAAGCATACATAAATGCTCAAACTGACGAAGAAAAAGAACATTATTTAAAACAATTCAAAGACTCAACAAAAACTCATATAATGAACCTTTCTAAAAAAGAATACTTTGAAACAGCAGAATATAATTCTCCAGAATACGTTTTGATGTTTATTCCAATAGAAAGTTGCTACTCAATGCTGTTTTTAGAAGACTCACAGCTCTGGGAACTAGCTTGGAAAAACAAAGTTATGCCAACATCCCCATCTACACTTTTAGCAGCTCTTAAAATAATCAACAGCTTCCACATCGTGACAAGACAAAACAACAATGCTTTAGAAATAGCACAGCTTGCAGGAAAAATGTACGACAAATTCGCTGATATGATTAAAGATCTCAATTCTGCACAAAAATCAATGAACCAGGTTTTCACCAAACTTGTAGGCAGAGACAATATTCTTAGACAGATCGAAAGACTTCAAGAGCTTGGTGCAAAAACATCAAAACAAATCCCGACAATCTCTGAAGAACTATCTTCTACAAACGTTGATTAACTACTTAAAAGAGGGGAAAAGTAGTAAGGTTCCGTCATCTTCTCTCCATTTAACCCAGCCAATTTTTGTATATTGCCCGATATCAAGCACAGATACGAGCATCCAGTTGCCTCTTATCATAGAAAAATTGATATATTTAGGATAAGCAAAAGTCTCTAACGCTTGAGAATCTAATGAATCTTGACTATATAATCTTCTCTTCTCGTCTGGAACGTCTTTAAAGAAATAAAGCCCATTCTTTTTTCCCCAATCATAAAAAGCATTTCGCCACGTTTTAAATGCGTTTATGTCTGTTTGTTTTACCCAACCGGTGTACCCGTTTTTTTGGTCATAATAAACCTCATACCAGCCATCTTCGCTATTAGAAAGAACAGCTATAAGGGCAATTGATTTGCTAGGCGAATATACAATCAAAGTATTATCATAAGATCTGGGCTCTCCCAAAACAGGTTGATATCTTGAATCAACTTCAAAATCAATTTTTTTTAAAACTTTTGAAGTTTCACTGGGTTGTTCGTAAACACAAAAAGAATTTTTCATATTTAAAACCCCAAACCCATAGTGCTTTATCGACTTAGTAGTCGACGGAATTACGTCTGCAAAAGCAAATGTCGCTGTTAAAAAAAATAATATTAGTGCTAAAAAAAACTTTTTCATATTGAAATTATAGTAAATTCATAAAGAATTGTCGAATTTTCTCAACTAAAAACTAGCCATCTGTCCATATACCATGCTGCTAGATTTGTAATACTATTTGAAAAGTAAATTTAAGGAGTAATTATTATATGAAAATTTCTTTTTCAGATCTTACGAATTTTGGCCCGAAAATCAATCCGCTAAATTCTAACAAAAAAGACATTTACACATCTAAACCCGTTGCCTTTCGTGGCATAGAAGATACATTTGAATTCGGTGATCTAAAAGCATCAACGATAGGAGTAAATAAAGATTCTCTTGATAAAAACATATACCTTCTTTCTGCAAACAAAATAACAGCAAGTCAGTTTGTTGGAAGTGTTGGAAATAAATTAATAGCTATAAATAAAAGCTATAAAGGAAATAATGGCAATATAGATGGTGAGTTCTTCAATATTCGAGGGAAAAAAGTAAAAACAGGATTTCCTAGTCAATATAATTTAATAGGAAAAATAGGCAAAAAAGAAATAGAAACTTCTGCAGCAACTATAAATGATAAAACCTTTATAGAAGGTAAATATGACGGAAAACCAATCAACCTAAAAGCGTACAATGGCAACGGCTATGGGCACATAAAAGGAATAATCGGAGACGATAAAGTAGATTTTATTGTATCAAACAAACCTCCAGGTAAAAGTGCCGAAGCAAAAATAAATGATGATATTGAATTACATTATGTAGAAACCTATAACAAAATACTAGGTGGGATAACAAAAAATCATGAATTATTCCCTCTTATAATGACGATAGCCGATCTTACGCCCAACAATTATGAGGAACCAAGCTTAGGTATATACGACCCGGATTATGAACCAGATGATGATGGGGACACTTTTAGAAACGTATTTTTCTAACAAAAAAAGAGCCTTGTTTGGCTCTTTTTTTTATTTAGAATAGTGAATTAAAAAGTTGTCTCTTTTGATTTTTTATTGATTTCTTCAACCAATTTAGATGCAAATTCATCTGCATTCATAGTACCAACAGGACCTTTGCCTCTGACTCTAACTGCAACTTCATTATTTTCAATCTCTTTATCACCCATAACAATTACGTACGGAATACGTTTATCTTGAATTGCTTCTCTGATTTTGTAGTTCATACTTTCTGATCTGTCATCAAGCTTAGCTCTTATCCCTTGAGCAACAAGTTTTTTATAGACTTGTTCGGCATAATCATTATGTCTTTCAGCGATAGGAACAACACTAACCTGCACTGGAGCTATCCAAGTAGGGAAAGCACCTGCATAATGTTCAATAAGTATTCCATGGAATCTTTCCATAGAACCAAAGATAACTCTGTGAAGCATTACAGGAGTTTTCATTTGACCGTCTTTATCTTGGTATTTAAGGTCAAAACGCTCAGGAAGGTTAAAGTCCAGCTGAATTGTAGCACATTGCCAAGTTCTGCCGATTGCATCTTTGATTTTGAAATCGATTTTTGGTCCGTAGAATGCACCATCACCTTCGTTAACTTCGTATGACATACCACGTTTGTCCATAGCTTCTTTTAAACCAGCTTCTGCTTTATCCCAATTTTCTATTTCACCGACAAAACTTTCAGGTCTTGTTGAAAGTTCAACATCAAATTTCATATCAAAAATAGCTAATGTATCAGCTACAAAATCAATGATAGAGTTAATTTCTTCAACAAGTTGTTCCGGTGTGCAGAAAATATGTGCATCATCTTGAGTAAAACCTTTTACACGGGTTAAGCCGGATAATGCGCCTGACTTTTCATTTCTATAAACAGTACCAAGTTCAGCCATTCTCAATGGTAATGAACGGTATGAATGTCTATTTGCTTGATATATAAGGATATGGAACGGACAATTCATCGGTTTAAGAACAAACTCTTCATCATTATCATGGATAAAGAACATATTTTCTCTGTAATGATCCGCGTGCCCTGAAATTTCCCATAGTTTTGATTTTGCCATATGAGGAGTTTGAACAATAACGTATCCGCGTTTTCTATGTTCAGTTCTCCAGTAGTTTTCGATTTCTTCTCTAACTACAGCTAAATTAGGGTGCCAGAGAACAAGTCCTCCACCGATTTCTTCTCTAACCGAGAACAAATCTAATTGAGTTCCTAATTTTCTATGATCGCGTTTTTCAGCTTCTTCTAAGAAATTTAAATATTCATCTAATGCTTCTTTATTCCAAAATGCAGTAGCATAAACTCTTTGAAGCATTTTGTTTTTTTCATTACCTCTCCAATATGCACCTGCGACTTTTAACAGTTTAAACGAGTTAGGTTTGATATAAGATGTATAAGGAACGTGAGGTCCAGAACAAAGATCGTTAAATAAAACATTTCCTTCTTTATCTTTGGTTAAAAACAAAGTAGGATTATCGTTTTTGTGTTCTTCTAAAAGTTCTGCTTTATAGATTTCGCCTTGCTCTTTGAATTCAGCAATTTGCTTGTCTACATCAGGAA
>JAEZOG010000063.1 GCA_023414155.1 Cyanobacteria bacterium OH_CFB_184
CTGCTCCACTGTATTTTAATATCTTATCAGCTAATGATTTTGGAGCTTCTTTTTGAGTTGACGGATTAAAAGTATCTTTTGCCGGTGTTTGCTGAACAGCAGCTGTATTTACGCCTGCCGACGCTAACGGCTGATCTTTAACCAGTTGATCTTGCTGCGGCTTAACGGTACTTTGAGGCGTAGCGACTAACTTATTGAAATCTAAACTCATTTTAAACTCCTTATACTTACAGAATGCATTTTAATTATACAAAAATGCTAAAAATAAATGTTGCTAGTTAACATGGGTAAAAGAAAGATACAAACGCAAATACACAGTCGTTACAGGGGTTTTGAAGACAAAATTCACATTTACAAAGGTTTACAAAATATTTTCCAATATAAGATAAGTGGGTTTAGATTTGTTCAAAATATAAAAATGAACACCAGGAACTCCATACAGGATAAGTGTTTTAGTCTGATTTATTGCAAAATTAAGTCCTATTTCAGAGATTGCTGTGCTATCATTTTTAAATTTTTCTATTTTGTATTTAAAATCATCAGGAACGCTCACATTACAAAGAGAAGTCATTTTATTAAGTTGTCCATAACTTGTTATTGGCAATATACCTGGAACTACAGGTAAATTTATACCTGCTGATCTTACTTTATCAACATACTTGTAATAATAATCGTTATTGAAGAAAAGCTGTGTATATATTACAGAAGCACCTGCATCGACCTTTCTTTTTAAATTTTCTATATCTTTATCTATAGAATCGCATTCAATGTGACATTCAGGGTATCCGGCTACTGCTATTGATAAATCAGATCGAGCTCTTATAAAAGACACCAATTCATTTGCATATTTAAAATCGCTGCAATCTTCAACGTTTTCAATTGGTGAATCGCCTCTTAATGCAAGAACATTTTCAATCCCATCATTTTCAATTTCTTCTATGTACTTTTTTATAAATTCTTTTGAAGAATTTTTGCAAGTCAAATGAGGCATCACATCAACAGACAACTCATTTTTGATAAGTTTTGCAAGTTCAAGAGAGTTTGCCTCAGTAGTGCCTCCTGCGCCGTAAGTTATAGAAACTAAGCTTGGAGAAAACTTAGATAATATTTTCAATTCATCAATGATAGCTTTATTTTTTTCAAAAATATTATCCTTAGGAGGAAAAACTTCAAAAGAAATAACTGGTTTGTTACCAGAACTAATTTCTTTAGACTTTTCGATATTTGAATAAATGCTTTCTAATCTCATATAATCAACTATTTATAGCGAAATAAACTTCCTTTAATCTTTTTTTGCTAACGTGGGTATACAACTGAGTTGTTGCAACGTCAGAATGTCCTAATAACTCTTGTACCACTCTCAAATCAGCTCCATTCTCCAGCAAGTGGGTTGCAAATGAATGCCTTAATGTATGAGGGGATATGTGCCTGTTAATTTTATTACCCAGTGAATGAATAATACTATAAACAAACTGCCTGTTTATATCTTTACCAGTTTCTGATATAAAAAACTTTTTTGTATCGAGTCCGTGTTTTTTTATATAGTATTCACGGTCTTTTAAATAATCTTGCAAAGCATTTTTTGCTTTTATTCCAACAGGAACAACCCTCTCCTTAGCCCCTTTTCCAAGACACCTTACTATATTTAAAGAAAAATCAAAGTTTTGGATTTGTAAATTAACTAACTCAGTTACTCTCAATCCTGAAGCATATAAAAGCTCAAAAATAGCCTTTTCTAATATTGTCAACTCTTCATTCAATATAGTTTCAACTTCTTGCATAGTAAGAACTTTAGGAAGTTTTTTGGCTAATTTTGGTTGTTCAAGGCTCAACGTAGGGTTATGATTGATTATTTCTGAAGAACATAACCAATTAAACCAGCCTCTTATAGAAGCTATAACTCTGGAGATCGACGTTTGAGAATAATTTTCATCCCTCATTTTTTTTACATATGTATTGATATGAATTCTTTTGACTAGTGTAAAGTCATCTAAATCGTTTTCGATCAAAAAGTCACTAAAAAATGAAAGATCTCTTCTGTATGCATCTATAGTGTTTGCAGAAAGTCCTCTTTCAACTTCTAAATACTCAAGATATTGAGAAATATAATGAATAAACATCCATTTATTCTATCATTATATTTTTGATTTAAGCAAAGTTTATACGTTTTTTAATACTTCACGTTCTAATACTTCTGCTTTGCGCATAATATCATTTATTTGAGAATAATTTTCTGTTGATTCTGCAAATTCAGTTGGCACAGAAGAAGGAACATAAGTTCTTACAGGCTCATTTGAATTGTTTTCAGAATCTTTATCTTTTTTAATTTTTCTAGCTGGAATTTCATCAATCGGATTCAAAGGTTGATCTTGTTGGTTTATAGGTGCTGCTGGATTAACAGGATTTTGCACTTGTGGTTTGGGTTGATTTGCGAACATATCAAGATAGTTAGAAGAACTACCATTAGTATTTACAGAACCAGGCTGAGTATTTGGAGCATTTGGATCAGAAGCTATTGGTGCTGTAGTTTTAGTATCTTCTTTATCTAAAACTGACTTTGTAGGTCTTCCAAACAATAAGTGAGAAAGTTTTACTATTGGTTTTACTAATGCTGGAGTAATTACGAACATTGCAAGAGCAAATCTTCCAAATCCGCCAGGGAAACCTTTAGCTTTACTGCCAAGTTTCTTAAAGGTTTTGACCAAGAAATTATCGCTTGATTTTATCACTGGATCGATTTTATCTAAACCTGAACCAAAGAGTTTACCTACAAATTTTAATGGTTTTTCCCAGAATTTCAAACTATATTGTTTTGCAAAAGTCTCACCAATTTGTGTTTTAGATTTACCTTTTAGCAAGTCTTTTAATTGTCTTTTAACGAGTTTGACATCTACATTTGCACCGTTTGCAATTGATTCATTTGTTGCTTTTAAAATGGTTTTATATTCTTTCAGTGCAGCTTCACTCATACCTCTGTATTTGTTACCACCGGCGCGGCTGAGAAGATTAATACTTGAAGAACCGACTAAGTAATATCCTAAATCTTGGAATACACTCTCTGTGAATGTACTTAGTTTTTCGCCCTTTGGAGCTTGAATTGCTGCTTTTGTCGCTTGAGCAAAACAAAATGCTTGAATTAAAATAGCTGCAGGACCTCCGGCCATACCGTTAGTAAGGCCTTCTAAAGTACGCAAGAATCCTTTAGATAAATTTTTACCTAAGCCTGATTTTGCACCTGCTTCAGCTGCATTTTCAACAATTTTGACACCATTTTTAATGACGGTTTGTGGTCCTTTTTTACCTACTGCAGTTAATTTGTTTGCAAGTTCAGTAAAATATACTTTTCTTTTAAATACAGGAAGTGAAACGTCTCCAATAAACGGCAGTTTGAATTTACCACCGAATTCAACGAAATCCTTAGCACCTGCATTTTTTAATCCATTAATAATTTTATCCGTATTTTTAAGCGGCTCTTTTAAGATATCATCTAAATCTGCTTTATTGAAAAATTTTGTTAAATCAATCTTCTGATCCTGGCAAGCTTTAATAACGCTGGATGCATCGTTTGCCAATTCACCTAAAGTACCATTAGCCATAGATGAAGCAAAGGCGTTTTTTGGTGTTGTTTTATATGTAGAAGAAAAATATTTTGTTAATCTATTATTTTTTGCCCACTTTGAAATTCCATTTGTTTTAGAGGTTATTGCATCAAGATGTAAAGCATCAGAAACTCTGTCACCAAAAGATCCAATTTTACCGAGCAAACTGTCCTCATATTTGCCAGAAATAGCTTTATTGATAGGTTTTACTATAGATTTTAACAGAACCCAAATACCAACTGCGCCTGCTAAAACTTTTGGATCTTGTCCTGTATTTTGAGCAGCTTTTACAGCAGGGTTCTCATCTGTAGATTGAACAAAGTTGTCTTTGGTTTGGATCAAAGACTGCTTGAGCATAATTTGTTTTTCAGGATCTATTACAGCTCCTGCTGGAACATTATATTTTACGTATGCTGGATTTGGAGTGCCTTGAATCATGAGAATCCTCTGTCTTATATAATATATAAAAACATCAACGAATAAATTATTGACCCATTTTTAACCAAATTTGACAAAAAAAGAAATATATTGTTACATACTCAAATAAAAAAAGCAGTTACAAGAACTGCTTTTTATTTTATGGTTTATGGTTTATAGTAATAATTGATTTAGCTGGTTATGTGATTTAAAGATTAGCCGTTAGCGAATATTTTGTAAGATACTTCGATGTTTTTGTCGATTACCTTTTTAACTGAATCGTACTCAGTTTCAACGGCTTTGTGTTGAGTTTCGATTTGTTTTAATTCTAGGTCCATCATTTTGTCTTGGTTTTGAAGAGTTAATGATTTTGATTCGTATTCAGCTTGTGCTGCTGCGTCGTCTTGTGTGTACAAGCTGTCTTGGATTGCTGCGTCGCTTGACCAAGAAATACTTTTGTATGCTGCTTCATCTTTGTTGTATTTTTCAAGATATAAAGCACCGTTTCTTAAAGCATTTTGGAATACTGATGCGTTTGTTACATCTGAGCAAACTGAAACTTCATATTTTTGATTGCCGTGTACCGCGTAAGATTTTCCGCCTTCTGATACTGATGAAAATCCTGTTGGAAGAGATGCTGCGTTAGGAATAACCATTCTGCCCATTGCATCTGTTACGATGTAAGAATTTTCTAAACCAGATTCGCCAGAATTTGCTGCTGAAGAAACTAAGCTGTAATAGTTTAATACTTCATTTAATGTTTCACCTGAGCTGCTGTTTTGGTCAAACACGTAATACAATAATCTGTTTGATAAAGCTTGAGTGTAACCACTTGCTAATTGCTCAGTTTCCATAGCTAACATGATTTTTCTTTGAGAAATCATTTGAGATCTGTACTCTAAATCGCTTTTTCTAGCTGTTAGAAGTAACAATCTTGCTTGAGATGATGCTAAACCCATAATTCTAAACCTTTATATTTTTACCACACTTATATAAAAACATTTTGTATATACCGATTTCATATTTCGTATATATCGTTACATTTGTTAACACAGGCTCTAAACCCAGGATATAGTTGACAGTTTTTAATTAACAAACAAATTCTAAGATATAATTAGTATATATTTTATCCTTTTTATATAATATTTAATGATAAAAAAAAAGAAATCAGATTATTCTGATTTCTTTTTAAAGCTTGATATATCGATGACTTTATTCACGTCCTCAGGCAAGTAGAAAGGACATGAGTTCCACAAC
>JAEZOG010000147.1 GCA_023414155.1 Cyanobacteria bacterium OH_CFB_184
CTGTCATATAGACATAAGCAGGGTTCAAAAATATCAAAAATACAAAAGGCCTTCAAAAAAGGAATTAAAGAAAATACTGACAGACAAACAGTATAAAATAACACAAGAAGGAGGAACTGAATCTCCATTTTCTAGTCCTTTTGAGAAAAACTTTGAAGACGGAATCTATGTTGATATAACAACCGGAGAGCCTCTCTTTTCTTCTAAAGATAAATACGATGCAGGGTGTGGCTGGCCTTCTTTTACAAAACCTATTGACAAAACATCACTAAAAGAAAGAGAAGACAGAAGCCTCGGGATACATAGAGTTGAAGTAAAAAGCGATGCAGGCAATGCTCATCTGGGGCATGTTTTTAATGATGGACCGACTGATAAAGGCGGGCTAAGATATTGCATTAACGGTGCTGCCTTAAAATTTATTCCGGCTAGAGATTTAGAAAAAGAAGGTTACGGCGAATATTCAAAACTGTTCAAATGATAATTATAATTGAGAATCTAATTCGATCTTTTGTGTACTTTTAGACATTTTTGCCTTATACAAAGTAAAACCAAACGAACATTGGTAATCAACCTTTTCTGCAAACATATCACCTTCATGAGCTTCAATTATTTGTTTTGAAAGATACAAACCTATTCCTGAACCGGTTTGTTTTTCTCTGCTGGACAATGTGAACAAATCAAAGCACGTATTAATATCTTCTTTTGGTAAATCTCTACTTGGGTTTGACATTGTAAAACTGACCGAATCTTCAGAGTCTTCAATCATAATTCTTACTGTTGAACCCTTGCAAGAATGATGAACCGCATTAGATAATAAATTTACCAATACCCTTTTTATTTCGAGCTTATCTGCACAAAGTAAGCACTCTTGTGCTTCAAAATCGAATTTTATATGATTAGAATTATCTTCTATTAAATACTTCATTTCTTTGCAACACTCGTACAGTAAAGAAACCAAATCAAATTTTTCATACACCAACATTTTGTTTCCGTTACTGTATTTGTATGTTGAAATCAAATTGTTCAGCATTTTATGCATATAATTACAAGAGTTATAAACTTCACTAAGTATTTCTTTGTCTTCTTTATTTAAAGCCGTATTTTCATTGTTTAAAATTTTCTCTATAGCCTTTTTTTGAGCTAGTGTTGGAGTTTTTAAATCATGAGTTAATGTCGCAACGAAAGTTTCTTTTTGTGACTCAATATTCTTTTCCATAGTTATATCTTTTGCTACGATGAGGAATTTATCAATCAAATTATCAGCATTAAATATTGGAATTTTATGAACTTCAAAAAAACATTCTTTATCATCTACTACAAAATTTATTTGAAAATTCACCGGAGACCTTGTCTCAAAAACCTGCATATCTGAGTTGTTTATATATTTTAAATGGGTATTACAAAAATCTAAAAAAGCTTGCTCAAGATTAGCATGTCTACTGGGATCAAATATCATTTCACACAACTTATTTTTATAAATAATATTTGCGTGTAAATCTCTTAAATAAGCAACAAAAGGAACATTATCAATTATTGTGTGAAGCAACTTTTGTTCTTGTTCTAATTTCTCATTTGCAGATCTTATTAATGTTACATCTCTAATTATGCCCAGAATTGCGCATATTTGTTGTTTTTCATCTAAAAGCGGCATTTTAGTAACTTCTAAAATATATTTCTTGTTATCAAGATAAGAAACCATATCATAAACGTAAGAATTACCTGTTTGTTTTAATACCTCATCTTTTTTTATTCTCTCTCTGGCTATATAATCTGGGAAAAAATCAAAATCTGTTTTATTTATAAAGTCTTCTTCAGATTCTAATTTCAAAAAATTCAAAAGCGATTTATTTCCAAAAATGTAGCGAGAGTTTAAGTCTTTTACAAAAACCATATCGGGGCAATTTTCTAGAATCGTTTTTACAAAATATGTTAATTGCTGTTGCCTATTTTGAAGTCTACCGATTTTTATACTTGCATGATAAGCAATAAAAACCAAAAGAAAAGCAAAAAAGTAACCTAGATGGATTTTTGGAAAAAAACAAATAGCAAATATAGCTATTGCCAACAAACAATGGGCGAATAACAATCGTTCATTCTTAAACAAATTATAAAATTTTTTCAACTTATTAACCCAACTAATATAAAATAAATTTTTATTTCATCAGTATACAGTATTTATACCCACATGGCTATTGCCGAATTGGGTAATTGAGAATAATTTTAATATAATTTAACTAAAAACCCCAAATAGGTCATACTCGTTTGCTGAAGTGATTTTAACAGGCACAACATCTCCCGGGACAAGCATTTCATCGCTAATAATATATACAAGTCCATCAACTTCAGGAGCATCTTTATAAGAGCGGGCAATAATAGCGCCATCTTCTGCAACCGCTTCAATTATGCAATCAATCGTCTTCCCAATCATCTGCTCATTTACAGACAGAGAGATTTTTTGCTGGAGTTTCATCAACTTATTTTTTCTTTGTTTTTTGACTCTGGCAGGGACCTGATTTGGCAAAGAATAAGCACTGGTATCTTTTTCTTT
>JAEZOG010000154.1 GCA_023414155.1 Cyanobacteria bacterium OH_CFB_184
ACTAAACCAGCACAAATCGCATTTGGAAATTCAGCGATAAAAACAGACTCTATTCACTCAAAAGTAAAAGAATACAATCTTCAAAACAATATTGAAGTTGCAATAAACCCAACAGAAAGCGAATTTGCGACTTTCAGATTAGACTTTAGCCTTCCTAATTATATGGAAGTATCAACCCCAGAGCTTATGATATTACAAGAAATGCTAAATAGAGGCTCTATAAACAAAAACAATAGCTCTTTTCACAACCTTTTAGAAAAAAATAATACTGAATTAATTATTTGGACTCGTCCAACAGGTATAACAATAGCAGCTAAGGCTCCTCAAGAAAAACTTGCTGATGCTATTGATTTAACAAAAGAAGTTCTTTTTAACCCAAGAATAACAAATGAAGAATTCGTTATAGCAAAACAACTTGTAAAAGAATCTATCGAAGGAATTCCTAAAAATGCAGATGACAAACTTAACGCTGCTATATATCCTAATTTAAAATTCGCTCAAACATCTGATCAAGCATTAAAAGATATTGAATCAGTTTCTTTAGATAAAATACAGGCAATCTACCAAACGATGATTAGCAACTCTTCTGCAAGTGCAGTTCTTTCTGCACCTGTAGAAAAATACCCTGAACTTACAAATAACTTTTTGACCTCACTATCAACAGGCATGCCTGAAGTCAAACCTGTAAATAAAAATGTTGTTAAAACATACGTTCCAAACGAAAAACCGAAAACACTTATCGACACTGAACAAAGATTGCAAGCTGAAATAGTTCAAGCTTATAAATTCCCAACAAGCGGTAACATCGAAGATCAAGCAAAATTACAAGTTTTAAATATGATTCTAGGCGGCAATTCAAGCTCAAGATTATTTTCAGACCTAAGAGAAGAACAAAAGCTTGCTTATTATGTTGCATCAAGCCTCGAACAAAAGGGCAATACTTCTGTAATTAAATTAAACATTTTAACCACCACAGATGATGCAAATGATCCAAACAGCACGCCAGAGAACATAAATAAATCACTTTCAGGTTTTGAAAAACATATAAACAAACTAAAAACTGAACCTGTAAGTGAAAAAGAACTTGAAAAAGCAAAATTAATCTTAAAAAATAACATTTTAAATTCGCTTGAAACTTCAGGCGGAAAAACTACTGATATTGCAAACGGAAAAGCCTCCTCATACGGAATAAATCAAACAAAAATGCTATTAAATGCAATCGAAAAAGTAACAGCAAAAGATGTCCAAAATACAGCTTATTATGCTTTTAAAAACCCTTCGATTACATCAATAGTGGCAAGCGAAAATTCCATAAAAAAAGCTGGAATCAAAGAAGCTTAACTCTTTTTAGTCAAATTCAGTATACATATAATTGCCATCATCAGACTTTTTAACGCCAGCTGAATTTAGCGTATAATATTTTGCCATATAGTCTGCGAAAAATTTAGTATTGTTATCAGGCGACATATATGGAAAGACTATATTTGCCTTAGTGTTACCCCACCCGCCAGAGCCTATTAATTCGTTATAAGGATACATGTTTTCTTTTCTCTTGTACTCTCTTGTGTCAAAATAAGAATTTAATTCTTGTCCGGGCATAAGGCAAACCTTATCATCTTCCTCTATTATTTCTTTTAAAAATTTCAATCCTTTTTGTGTTGCTACATAAGGAGCAATCACAATCGTACCTGCGCAATTGTTCCTCAAAGAGAAATATGAGTTTTTTAAACTTTCACCACTACCTGCATAATCATCTAATATAACGTATAAACCTTTTTCTTTGCTAAAATCGCCAGATTCCATATCAAAAGTTCTGAGGAATTTGTTTTCAGGAATGTCATTAATTTGTTGGTATTGAAGAGCAATTATTCCATAACTTTTATTCAATACCGGTATCACATAATGAATATCCTCTTCTTTTATGCCTTTTTCTTTAGCCAAATCAAGTATTTGAGAGTGAAGTTTCTTAGCCGTAAAGCCAAGTTCCCTCATGCTTATAACTCTTGCATCTTTGTCTAAAATATCTAAAGCAGGAGCGAGAGTTTTCTTCTCTTGCGGTAAAGTTGTTCTTAGTTGCTCTATTCTCATCTTCCTTGAAGATAATTGTTCTGTAATATCAGAAATATAAAAATCTTCAGAAAAATCTATTCTTGAATTTTGGATTATCTCAAGCTTGTCCTCTAATCCCATATCCGCCAATCTTTTCCTAACAGAATGACTAAGAGACATCGATATCGCATCTTCTCTTGTTAACCCTTGCTGTTGGTAGTGTTTAGTCAATTCCAGAAGCTTGTCGTTTTTCTTTTTTATATCATCTACGCTTGTCAAATTAAAGGCTGTTACACCTTCATTCCAGCCTTCTGGATAAAACAGCTTAATGTCATTTTTCTTTATATGATCTTGAATGCGTTTATCTGATTCAATTTTTGAAAGAACATTTCGATCGAGGATAAACGCTCCCTTTTTTTTGTGAAAAAACTCTTTATAATCAATATGTGATGACATATTATCGCTAAATGCCCATTTTGTATACAGGTAATATAAATTTTCGACTATTGAATTTGTTCTCGGCGAAGACAGAGAAAAAGATGGATATCCTTGCTTCTTCTTAGCCCAAAGCACATCATAAAGCCCATTTATACTATTGAGATTTCCAAACTGAGTAGCTC
>JAEZOG010000267.1 GCA_023414155.1 Cyanobacteria bacterium OH_CFB_184
GCCTAAAGCCATAGTCAACAAGTACATTCTTCCTAGCTTGATCGCCGTTATACATCGCTTTTATTTGAGGAATTGTTACGTGAGATTCGTCAATTACAAGTAAAAAGTCATCATTAAAGTAATCCAAAAGGGTTGCAGGAGGTGAACCTGGTGCTCTTCTCTCCAGTATTCTGGAATAGTTTTCTATACCTGAACAATACCCCATTTCTTTCATCATTTCGATGTCATAGTTTGTTCTTTGCTGTATTCGTTGTGCTTCAATCAATTTGTTTTGAGATTCAAAGAGTGCAACTTGGCTTTTCATTTCCTGCCTTATTATTGCAGTAGTTTTATCAATATCTTCATCATATGAAAGATAATGAACGGCAGGATAAATCACTGTTGAATCAAGGTTTTCAATTATTTCTCCTGACACAGGATCAATTTTAATGATTTTTTCTACCTCGTCACCAAATAAATAGATCCTGGTAACAAGCTTTTCATAAGAAGGCATTATTTCGATAATATCGCCTCTTGGCCTGAAGGTGGATCTTTTTAGTTCTAAATCATTTCGGGTATATCTTATGTTGATAAGTTCTCGTAAGAAATCATCTCTTTCAAGCGTATCGCCTATTTTTATCGTTGTTGCACCTTTAAAATAGTTTTCAGGCAATCCAAGTCCATAAATGCAGCTTACAGAAGCAATTACAATAACATCATCACGTTCATATAAACTTCTTGTTGTATTGTGCCTTAGTCTGTCGATTTCATCATTTATGCTGGCAGTTTTTTCAATAAAGGTGTCTGTTCTCGGGATATAAGCTTCTGGTTGGTAATAATCGTAGTAGCTTATAAAATATTCAACTGCATTATTTGGAAAAAGTTCTTTAAATTCGTTATATAATTGAGCCGCTAAAGTTTTGTTATGAGCGATAATCAGGGTTTGTTTTTGTACTCTTTCAATAACATTTGCAATAGTGAATGTTTTTCCTGAACCGGTTATTCCTAAAAGAGTCTGTGCGTCATTACCGTCAAGGATGCCTTTTGTTAGTGTATCGATTGCTTTTGGCTGGTCTCCTGCGGGTTTATATTGTGATATTAATTCAAATTTCTTTTTCATGATTATATATTATCACTAAATGTTAATAAATTTAGATTCCCTTTACCTATTTTATAAATGGCAATATAATAGACTAATGGACGGATTATCAGTTACAGAATATATTAAAAAAGCTTTTGAGTATAAAGAGGCTGGCAATTACAAGCAATCAATAGAGTTTTTTTATAAAGCTCTTAATGTTGATAGTGAGAGCTCAGAAATTATGAATGAGATTGCGGGTCTTTATTTCAAGATTAATAACCCTGATAGAGCTATAGAATACTATGAGCAGGCCCTTCTTGTTGATCCATTTAATCTTGATATAAAATTTAGTCTGGCTTTGGTCAATAAATATATTGGCAACCTTGAGAAAACAGTTGTTTTACTAGAGTCAATTTATAGCAAAAGCAATAAATTAGATCATCTTATCGAGCTTATTCATACATACTATCTTGAAGGTAAATATGAGGAAGCGATTTCTCTGTATAATAAGTCTCAATTTCAAAATTCAAATTCTGACTTAATTCATTATTATGTAGGCTTGTCAAATTATGCGCTTGGACTTGTTGCAGATGCTCAACAGCAGTTTGAGCAAGCTTTAGAAAATAATCAGGCTAATCAAGAAGTCAGATTTGCACTTGCAGAATTGTTGTTTGACAGAAAAGACTACGACACAGCAGAAAAGTTGCTGTTGAAAGTTTTAGAACAAAAATTGAACGCTAAGGCTTATTATTTGCTTGGGGAGATAAATTTTGCCAAAAATAATTTCGATAAAGCGGTAAATTATTTCTCTATTGCGTCAAATATTGATAATAAAAATCCTTTGTACTTCTATGAACTTGCTACTGTTTATTCTTTAAAAGGATTTTTTGCAGAGGCAGAAGAAAATTTCTTAAAAGCTATAAAGCTCAGCCCTAATAATTTACTTTATAACTATGCTTTGACTTATTTATATTATCAAATGGGCGATAAATTAAAAGCAACACAAAAGTTGTCTTATATACTTTCTATTAATCCGCACCACGTTGATGCACTTACGTTAAAAGCGCTTATTGCAGCTGAAGACGATGATGTTGTTTTTGCTAATAAGCTTATCGATGAAGTTCTTGAGACAACGACTTCAAGCGATTTTGCCTATTATGTTAAAGCGTTGCTGTATAAAAAATTAAATTGGTGGGAAAAAGCCATTGAATCAATAGAAAAGGCACTTGCAATCAAGCCTGACTCATTTGAGTATCTTAGCGAGCTTGCAGTTTTTTACTATGAGGCAAAATTTTATGGCGAAACCAAAAAAGTTTGCAAAAAAATTATTGAACTAGATAGTAAATTCTTATTTGCATATATATTGCTAGGTAAAGTTAATATGCTTACAAAAGACTCTAAAGGTGCTTTGAAAATATTGGATCAGGCAATCGCTTTAGATAAAAATGCCGCTGAAGCATATTACTTAAAAGCGTGTATTTTAAAAGATATGGACCTTAAGCCATCTGCAATTGAAAACGCAAAGATTGCCGTTTCTATAACTCCTAATAAAATTGAATATTATGATTTTATTGCCCAGTGTTATTACGAAATAGAAAATTATAAAGATTCATATTTCTACTACAAAGAAGCATCAAATTTAGATCAGCTTAATGTCAAATATAAGTTTTATATGGCGCAGTGTTCACAAATGTTGAATGAAGTTAATGATGCTATTTCTAATTTTTCAATGGCAAAAAGGCTTGATCCTTCAAATTTAGACGTTGCTATAGCATATGCTGACTTTTTATGTTCTGTAAATAAGCATAAAATGGCACTTGATATCTTAAAATCTGCTCTGGCTTATAACACCAATGCTCCTGAAAAAGAAGATGCTCTGTTTAAGATTGAGCAAATAGAGAAAAAACTGCTCGAAAAATCAGGTGCTTTGAAAAAATTATTTTTAAAATTAAAACATAAAAAATAATTTATTAAACAAGTTGTATATCAGCAAGATTCGGGTCTAGAAGTCTTCTTCCTACATTGTCAAATTGAATTGATAACAATGTTTTGTTTCCGTATGCAATAATCTTTTCAACAATACCTTTTCCGTATTTAGCGTGGAATACAAAATTTCCTTCTTTAAATACATTTTTACTTATCGGTTCATCTGTGATTTTTGCTTCATATATAGGAACAGAAGGCTGTTTTGGTAGTGGAGCCGGTTGAGGAACTTCAGTCATTCTCGGGTACTGAGTTTGTTGAGTTGCTGTTTGTATTTGTGTTTCAACTGCAACCGGTACTGGTTGTTCTACTATTTCAGTTTGAGTTTGAACCTTTTTTTGTTGAACAGGAACTATATA
>JAEZOG010000167.1 GCA_023414155.1 Cyanobacteria bacterium OH_CFB_184
GCTGAACTGTGCGTAGAATGTTGCAACTCCATATACAGTTGCCGGCGACAATCCTACAATTTTAGTTCCGATGTAAGTCATAACGTCAACCGGAAGGTATCTGTAGACTTCTTGAATCTTTTGTAGGATAGCAATTAGATTAGATTTTTTTGCTGAATAAGCGTCAATAATCTCATCAATCTTTTTGTAGTCGATTTTTGTCTGACTTTCAGTTGTCATTTTACTCTCCTTTGTAAATATGTTTTCAATTTTCTTGTTTAGGCGAATGTAACGATGCTGTGAAAAAAATCACAATTCATTACTATAATTATCCTACTTCAATAAATAAAATCAAGTAATTGGAGAAGTATAAATAACTCTAAAAAAGACGTTCAGAGTATGTGACAGTCTTAATTATAGATAGGTGTAGTATATAGCGTTATTCAGTATAAGAATTTTTACTTTTTTCTAATAATTCATTGATAAATTCAAAAGAAGATCTTTTAAATTTAAGTTCATCTGTTCTGTTTTTAAAATATTCAAATAGTGCGTAAAAATGCTTTGGTACTGTATCTTCTGTCCCTTGTAATATTTTAGAATAGTCAAGGTCTAGTCTCACTCTGTTTAACCCTAAGTTTTTAGTCAGCATCAACCATTTTTCAATTTCTTCTGTTGTGTCGTTTTTGTTTTCAACAATTATATATTTTAAGGTTATCGATTCAGCAGCTGAAGAAGTCGACGATGCATATTTAACTACATTTTTTACAACAGAATCAAATTCATCGACTCGTTTTATTAGTTTGTAGGTTTCTTTGCATCCTGCGTCAATAGAAATTATTATTTCAGATACAGTTTGTTTTAGTGCTTTTTCTATAGATTTAATATAGGATATTCCTGATGTCAAAAATATTATTTGATTTGTTCCATTTTTAAGCAAAGAGTCCATTATTGGGTCAAATTCTTTTAAAACTCCTGATTCTCCGCCGAGGCAAAAAACATTTGCTCTTTTAGAAAGTTCTTTTTTCCATATCATGTCTTTTATTACAGGTAATAAATTATAATATGCACTTTTTTGCGGCTTTGAAACATATTGTCCTTTTGTATTCCTCATATTTACGCAATAAATACACCCGCAGTTACAGTGCGTCCAGTGAAAGAGGTATAGCTGATCAATTTTGTAGCTATCATCCCAATCTTGTTCTTTTAGCTCTGGGCAGCCGATGCAGCCTTGGGGAAAAATTCCTTGTTTGCAATCTTCAATTATTTTTTTTCGTTCTTCTTTTAATTTTTTCCAATTAATTTTTTTGCCCTTGTAATCTTCAATAAAGGCGTGGCCTTTTTGAATAGAGCAACAACAACGTAAATCTTTAAAGTTGAAATGGAGTCCTGATTGAAGATTTTGACAACAAGTGTATTTCATTTTACTTCCCGTTATGTTTGTTAGTCTGTTGTGATATTTAATGCTGTTTTTATTGCGCAGATCAAGCTTTGTTCATTAGCAATGTTTTTTCCCGCGATATCAAATGCTGTTCCGTGAGCAGGTGATGTTCTAATTACATCAAGCCCGATGGTTGTATTTACTGATTCGTTTATTGCTAAAAGCTTTATAGGTATAAGTCCCTGATCATGGTAGCTTGCTACATAACAATCATAATATGGTTTTTCGCCTTTAGAAATTTCTTTGGACAGATTTGCAAATAATCCATCAGAAGGAAAAGGTCCATCGATATTTATTCCTTTTGCTTTTAATATATTAACAGCTGGAATGTATTCTTTCACTTCCTCGTCGCCAAATAAGCCATTTTCCCCGGCGTGCGGGTTTAAAGAGCAAAGAGCTATTTTTGGATTTTTAATATTAAAATCTTTTTTAAGTGAAGTATGCAAGGTTTCGATTTTTGAAAGTATTAATTCTTTTGTTATGAGTTCAGGAAGTTCTTTTAGGGCAACATGCCTAGTTAAAAGAAGAATTTTTATCTTGCCAGAAACAAACAACATTTCAGCGTTTTGACCTTCTTTTTTGATGAATTTTTCAATTATTTCAGTTTGTCCTGCATAGTTATGTCCTGCAAGATTCATCGCATATTTTGAAACAGGTCCTGTTACGATTGCATCAATCTCTTTGTTATTACCAAGTTCACAAGATTTTTTTATCGCCTGGAATGAAAATTCTCCTGCTTCTTTTGTTTCTTCTGCAATTTTTATATCGGTGCATTTATAAGGAATATCAATTATTTTATAATTTTGGTTTAATTTTAATCCGTAATTGTTTTCATAAAAATCAAAAACAAGTTTGTTTGCAACAAGTATAACCTGCTCTTTAGGCAGTTGGAGTTTATTTAATGCTTTAATAATAATCTCAGGGGAGATACTGTTTGGATCTCCAAGAGTTATCGCAATTTTTTTCATTACTTATGCTGCTCGAAATATTTTAAAACTTCTACTAAAGTATTTGGATTTCCCAAGTTACCTGACTTTGTTACGATCCACTGCGCTTTGTGATCTATGCACAATGGAATAGCTGGGGCTGCTGCATCAATAAGTTGTATACTCTCGCTATCGATTGCCTTACAACATTTATAAGAGGTTTCTCCGCCTATTGTCATTAGGATTACTTCTTTTTCTGAAATGATTTTTTTTGTAATTTCTGCTAAATAATCACCGATTAAAGAAGTGAATTTGTGCTTTGTAAGTTCGTGTTCAAACAAGACGTTTTGTAATTCTTCAGGATTATCTATCAGATTAGAAGAGTGAATTACTACTATATTATCTTTAGTTAAATTTCTTATAGCTCTTTGAGCATTTTCTTCTATATCCTGATTTAAAATGTTTTCAAGTTTTAGTTCTATAAAATAAGTGTTTTCAAAATGATCATCGTCTGCAAGTTTTTTAATTTGGCTTGCAGTAAGCTCGGTTGAACTTCCTGATACTATTAATTTTGGAAGTTCAGGAATAACTTTTACTATATGTTGATATTTTTTCTCAGGAAGCCAAATATTGCCTAATGCTTGAGCTGCGCCGGCTGAACCACATGGAAGAATTTTATAATTGCATTTTTCTATTGCTAAAACAGCCTGTTCGATATCTGTTGTTGATACAGCATCTATTACGATTAATTTTTTGCCTTGAGAAATTAGTCTGTTTAATTCTACTAAAATTGGTCCTGCACCTTTTATTACAGTTCTTAATTCAATAGAATCAACCAGATCATGCTTATCTTCATCAAGTTGTTTTCTTAAAATTGTTGGAATGTGAGATTCATAAATCGGTGAATGAGGGTCTCTGGCTAATTCCGTTCTTTCGATCGGAATCCCTTTTAAAAGGTGATAACCACCGATTGTTATTCTGCCTTCATTTGGAAACGCAGGTAGAATTATTGCAGCATCCCAGTCTAATACTTCTAGCATTGCGAGAGATTCTGCTGCTATATTGCCTCTTAATGTAGAGTCGATTTTTTTGTAAAAACATTCTATATTAAGGTTTTTGATAAGGTTTTCCGTGGCAGTTTTGACTTTATTCGCTGCGATATAAGGATCGCAATTTCTACTTTCTGTAGAGATAGCCCATGCTTGAGTATGAGTGGTCCCTTCTGGCAGCGCATTATAATCCAGCACTATTTGAGTATTACATCCTCTTAAGTGAAACTGAAGAGCTGTATCGTTAGCGCCTGTGAGATCATCTGCTATTATCCCTATAGAGTTTGAAATAAACATATAAAACCTAATTAATTTTCATTTTTTCCAAGTAATCTTAAAGAATTAGCTCTTATGATAAATCTTTCTTTTTGCACTCCGTCAGCACCTGACCATTTGCTTGATACAAGTCTTCCGTCGATACCAACCCAGCGGCCTTTTTTTACATATTCTCCTGCAACTTCAGCTGCTTTGTCCCATAGTTCAATATTGAACCAGTCAGTAACTTCTGCTTTTGATTTAGAATCCCATCTTGAAATCGCCATAGAAAAAGTTGTTTTTACTTTTCCTGATTCAAAATATTTCATTTCAGGGTCTTGTCCTGCGCGGCCAACTAAAACGACTGAGTTCATAATTATTTCCTTTTTTATATTTTCACTCTACTAGAATGATTATATTAAAAAGGTTCGGCTTTTCAAAATTATATATATATTTATATTAAGTTTTAATATCTAAGATTTTTTTTCGCGATTGTAGCAGCTTGATGTTAAACAGTGCAAAGCTATAGTTGGAAGCAGGAAAAACTGAATAATCAATATTTTCCAAAAACACACAGAATAAACTACCAGCTTAAATAAATCTTCTTTTGAAATTGGTAAAAACGCGTGTACGACGTTGTAGTAGAATTCGAAGAAAAACGTGTAGACTATTGTTGCTACTATTACTAAAGCAAGCCCCATCAAAAAACTTTTGAACAACAATTTTTTAATTAAGATGGCAGTTTCCATAAACACAC
>JAEZOG010000017.1 GCA_023414155.1 Cyanobacteria bacterium OH_CFB_184
ATTTGTAACTGTCTTTAACTCGTAAAAGTTTTTTGTTCCAAAAGATGAAAAAATCAAGCAACCATCTTCACTTAAAGATTCATCTATCTTTTTAAACATTCTCTCTATATCAACCACCCATTGAAATACTGCATTTGAGACAATCATATCAATGTTTTCAGGCACACTGATAGCTTCTATATCCCCATTTATAAATACCGCTCCATCAATCACTTCGCTCAAATAACTAGAACACTCTTGCACTATATCATTTGCAAAAAAGTGATTGTAGCTTATATTTTCAGCCAAAAGTCTTGTAAAATAACCTGTTCCTATACCGATTTCAAGGACTTTATCAAATTTCTTTAAAGGTATAAGATTGATAAGTTCTTGCGCCATTTTCTTTTGAATAAAGGCATTATCATCATAGGTCTTTAGACTTTTTTGGAAGCTATTTTTAACAAGGTTTTTATCTATCATAAATTAATTATCTCACTAAAAGAATTAAACTTATAAAACAAAAAATGCCCCGATTCTATCTTTTTACAATTAGGATCATGCCAGAAGTTAAGCTGACTTTTCGTCGGAAATATTTTATCAAAAGAAGAAATTAATACTTTATCAAAATTCAACGATTGGTTTTTATTCTGTTCGAAATATTTTTTTATTTGAGCCAACTCAAACTTACACTCTTGAGGATTCCTTTTAGGCAAGTTTTCAGAAAAATACTCATCATCTAAATTATTATCAAACATCTTGGAATAAAACTTTTTAAGCGATTCTTCATTTATAGAATTCAAAGTCATATCAAAGATTTTTTCAGGAATACCAAATTCTCTTCCGATAGGAACCAAAGTACCATTAACAGCTATTTTATAATCAAATTTCGGTAATTTATCTTTGACAAGAGAAGCGATAAAAACCCCGTATGAAAAAGCGATTAAAATCTTTTTTTCATACCTTGAAAACTCAAAATCTAATTCTAAATCAGAATAGTCAAAAACAAACAAAATATCATACCTGTCAGACTGTAAAATCTCAAACGGCGTTTCATCCATTGCCCATCCACAGAAAAAAACAATCAAATCTTTTGAGCCGTTATTTTTCAGATAAGTTTTCATTGAATAATCGATCCTGCTTATTTTCGTTTATGTATATTATCACAACAAAAAAACAAATGGACCCTATGATAACCAAAGAGTCCATCTATTCTTTATTTCTACACTATTTTATAGCTTTTTCAATTCTGTGTTTTACTTTATCCTTACCAAGAATTTCAATAACAGAACTAATATCAGCACCGTGAGTTTTGCCTGTTAAAGCAGCTCTGATTGCCCACATAGTTTCTTTTGGTTTGACACCTTTTTCTTTAAAGAAATTTCTAAGCTCAGCTAAATCTTCATGGAGTTTTTCACTGTTATCAAATCCCCAGTTTTCAACACGAGAAAGAGCCTCTTTTAAAACTGATTGAGAATTTTCAGTATCTAAAACGGTTGCTTGAACTTCATCTTCAACCTTTACATCGTTACCGAAGAAATAATCAACGTCATTTGTAATATCAGATAAGATTGTGATTGGTTCACGAGTAACTTCAACCATTTTTTCTAATTTTTCCTCAGTCATTTCTGACAAATCATAACAAGATAAATATGGTTTTATTCTTTGAGTTAGTTCTTTTATATCCATTTTTTTGATGTACTGACCGTTCATCCAGTTCAATTTATCATATTCAAAAACAGAATTTGAAGAAGAAACATCACTGATTCTAAAATCTTGAGCGATTTCATCGATGTTTTTAATCTCTACCCCATCAGATGGCGACCAGCCAAGAAGCGCAACAAAGTTCACCAATGCCTCTGTTAAATAACCTTTTTCTACAAATTCACTTACTGCAGTAGCACCGTGTCTTTTAGAAAGTTTGCTTCTGTCAGGAGCCAAAATCATTCCCAAGTGACCGAACTGAGGAACTTGCGCACCTAAAGCTTTATATAGCATGATTTGCTTTGGAGTATTAGATATATGATCTTCTCCTCTTATGATGTGAGAGATTTTCATCAACATATCATCTACTACTACAGCAAAATTGTATGTAGGAGTTCCGTTTGACTTCATTATCACAAAATCACCGATCAAATCATTTTCAAATTTTAATTCGCCTTTAACCAGGTCAACAAATTTTGTTTCGCCTTCTGGAACTTTAAATCTTATAGAAGGAATAGCACCTTGAGCTTTTAATTTGTCTTTTTCTTCTTGAGTCAAATTAGAACATTTTCTTGAATATTTATGAGCGGTTTTGTTTTGAATAGACAACTCTTTTTCTGCCTCAAGTTCTTCCTGAGTGCAATAGCATTCATACGCAAATCCATTATCTATTAACTTTTGGGCATATTGAGGATAAATATCAAAACGTTTTGACTGTTCGTAAGGACCATACTCCCCACCTACATCTGGACCTTCATCCCAATTCAAACCCAAAGCTTTTAAGCTGTCATATATATTTTGAGTATATTCAGGATTAGAACGCTCTAAATCTGTATCTTCTATCCTTAATACAAATTTTGCATTATGTTTTTTTGCATACAAAAAATTAAACAATGCTGTTCTTGCAGTACCTACGTGCAAATTTCCACTAGGTGAAGGCGCAATCCTAACTCTGATATCGCTCATTTTATTACCTCTTTTAAAAATTAAATCCCGCACAAATATAGTGTGCAGGATTATTTTAACAAAAATAAAAAATGATTTCAGATTTTTTTATTTTGATCTTTAATAAATTATATCAAAGTATCAAAAGATCGATATACAACGCCGTTTTCATCAGAATTTTCTTTTATAAATTTCTTCATTGCTTTGATGAAATCACTCATTTTAGAATCAGTTGTGACTCCAAGCTGCTTTGAATTAACTTTGTTAAAACAGTCTTTTCCAAGCTCAGTAAGACAATGGGTTCTGTTGTCAAAACACCCCGGATTTTTAGAAATCATAGAAACGCCGGAAGATGGCTTAACCGGTTTGGTACCGAACAAGTGATGGATATTGTTTATAGCCGATGAAAGCTCTTCTGCAGTAGCGTTTTTGATATGTTTATTAGCAATAACAGGAACTCTTCCTGAAAAACTTACATTTTGTGAACAATTCATAATTTTTACCCTTACTTTCATCATTCATAAGGTTCTTCAAGATTAGAAATTGTCTTTTTGTAAATTTTTTCTATATATTATTTAACATTTGCATTTAAATCTTGAAGTGATATTATCATTACACTACTATTATAAAAGACTTACACCACCAAAATAAGCTATATAAAAACAAGAAAAGGGTATAAAAGATGTCAATAAACTTGAAAAACAAAGAAGAAATCATCGCAAAATACGGAAAAGATTCTAAAGATACAGGAAGCGCTGAAGTTCAAATCGCACTATTAAGCGAAAAAATCAACGAACTTACTGAGCACTTAAAAATTAACAATAAAGACTTCCAAGGAAGACGTGGATTACTAATGATGGTAGGTCAAAGAAAAAGACTTTTATCATACTTAAAAGGCAAAGATCTTGATTCTTACAGAGAATTAATCAAAAAATTAAAAATCAGAGGATAATTCATAAAAAAAACAAAATAAAACTAACGCCCTACTCCAATAGGGCGTTTTGTTTACAATATTTGACGTTATGTCAATTTTAGATTACTATTTTAGTAGGCAATTATGCTATTTCACAAAACAAAAGAAGGTAATAATAAAATGAGTTCAAAAAAATATTTATTCACTTCTGAATCAGTAACAGAAGGACATCCCGATAAAGTTTGCGATCAGATTTCTGATGCAATCCTAGATGAATTTTTAACGAAAGACCAAAAATCCAGAGTAGCAGCAGAAACAACTGTCACTACAGGCATGGTTTTAGTCTGCGGAGAAATAACTTCTGACTGTTACGTGGACATCCCACAAACAGTTAGAAACACAATCAAAAGCATAGGCTATGCAGGAGCAACCGGCGGCGGTTTTGACTACAAAAACTGCGCAGTACTAACAAGCATAGATGAACAATCTACTGATATTGCAGGTGGAGTAAACAAAGCTCTTGAAGCAAGAGAAAACACTGCAGCTGTTGACGCTCAAGAAACAGAAGACATAGGAGCAGGCGATCAAGGTATTATGTTTGGGTTTGCTTGTGATGAAACTCCTGAATTAATGCCATTACCAATAAGCTTAGCTCATAGACTTGCTTTTAAACTTGCTGAAGTAAGAAAACAAGGCAAATTGAGCTACTTAAGACCCGACGGCAAATCACAAGTTACAGTTGAATATGAAAATGATATCCCTGTAAGAATTGATACAGTAGTTATTTCAACTCAACATGACCCTGAAATAAATGGCGAAGCAGACAATGCTAAAGTTCAAGAAATAATTAAAAATGACTTAATCAAATACGTTATCGAACCTGTATTTGAAAAAGATGCTTTAAAACCAGACAGTACAACAAAATATCTAATCAACCCATCAGGAAGATTTGTTATCGGTGGACCTCAAGGTGATGCAGGTGTTACAGGAAGAAAGATCATTGTTGATACTTACGGTGGATACTCAAGACACGGCGGCGGTGCTTTCAGCGGAAAAGATCCAACTAAAGTAGACCGTTCAGCTGCATATGCGGCTAGATATGTTGCAAAAAACATTGTTGCAGCTGGCTTAGCAAAAAAATGCGAAGTCGAATTGGCATACGCAATCGGTGTTGCACAACCTGTTTCAATAATGGTTGACACGTTTGGTACAGGAAGCATATCTGATGATGATATTATGTGCTTAATCCAAAAAATATTTGATTTAAGACCTGTTTCAATAATCAATCAATTTGATTTAAGAAACTTACCAGCTAAAAATGGTGGCAAATTCTACCAAAAACTTGCTGCATATGGTCATATGGGACGTACAGACATCGACGTTCCTTGGGAAAAAACAGACAAAGTTGATGAATTAAAACAAGGCTTAAACTGCTGTTGCAAGTCTTGCCAATAAAATAAAATCAATAAGTGTTCCCGATCACTCGGGGGCACTTATTTTATATAATTATTATTTTAGATTTTACCGGAGTACGAAATGTCACAAAAAACTCAAGAGACAACCAAACTTCTTTCAGGAGCAGAAATATTCATAGAATGCTTAAAGCAAGAAGGCGTAGACGAAATATTTGGATACCCTGGCGGGGTTATTCTTACTATTTATGAGGCTTTATACCACTGCAAAGAAATTAAGCACTACCTAGTAAGACACGAACAAGCAGCAATCCACGCTGCAGAAGGCTACTCAAGAGTAAGTGGCAAACCAGGTGTGGCACTTGTAACTTCAGGTCCTGGAGCTTGTAATGCGATAACAGGTATTGCAAACGCATATTATGATGGCTATCCGATTGTTGTTTTTACCGGTCAAGTTGGTTTGAAACAAATTGGAAACGATGCCTTCCAAGAAGCCGATATCGTGGGCATCACAAGATCATGCTGTAAACACAACTATCTTGTCCATGATGTAAAAGAACTTCCAAGAATAATCAAAGAAGCCTTCCACATCGCAACTACAGGAAAACCCGGGCCTGTTGTTGTTGACTTACCAAAAGATATTTTAATGGCTAAAATTCCGTTTGAGCCGGTTGATACAATTAAATTACCAGGATATAACCCTACTTATCAAGGTCACCCGAGACAAATATCAAAAGCACTTCAATTGTTGTGCAACGCAGAAAGACCTGTAATAATATCAGGCGGGGGCGTTGTTGCATCTGATGCACATAAAGAAATAACAGAACTTGCAGATAGTCTAAATATTCCAACTGCTAACACTCTTATGGGGATGGGAACTTATCCTGCAGACGGCGAGATGTCACTTGGGATGCTAGGAATGCACGGAAATTACTGGGCAAACTACGCAGTAAGCCACTGTGACGTGCTTCTAGCCGTTGGAACAAGATTTAACGACAGAATTACAGGTTGCTTAAAACGTTTTGCAAAAGATGCACAAGTAATTCACATAGACATCGATCCTTGTTCGATTTCAAAAACCGTAAACGTTGATATACCAATCGTTGGGGATGCAAAAAACGTTTTATCATCGATGATAAAAGAATTACAAGAAAATAAATACGACATCAATCCTGAAGTAAAAAGTGCTTGGTACCAGCAAATTCAAGAATGGAAGCAAAAAAGAGCTCTTCCTGCTGTAGAATCTAACAAGTTAAACCCTCTTACAGTAATTGATAAAATATACGAATGCACAAAAGATATTGACCCTATCATCGCAACAGAAGTTGGTCAGCATCAAATGTGGACAGCTCAATTATACAAATTCAATCAACCTAGAAGACTTGTCACATCAGGTGGATTAGGAACCATGGGCTTTGGATTCCCTGCGGCAATAGGTTCAAGCATAGCTAAAAAAGATAAAACCGTTATCAATATTGCAGGAGACGGTAGTATCCAAATGAACATCCAAGAATTGGCGACTTGCGTAGAATATAACATACCAGTTATAGTTGCAATCATAAACAACGGCTACCTTGGGATGGTTCGTCAATGGCAAGAAAAACTATTTGAAAAACACTATTCACAAACTCAAATCTCAGGCCCTGACTTTGTAAAAGTAGCAGAAGCATATGGCGCATTAGGATTCAGAGTTGAAAAAGAAGAAGACATCGAACCAACCTTAAGAAAAGCAATTGAAGCAAAAAGACCTGTATTCATTGATTTTATCGTAGAACCATATGAAATGGTTTACCCTTGGGTGCTTGCCGGTAATCCTCTTCACAAAGTATTGTTATCAAACGATTGCCCAATAAATTAAAAGGAACAGCCAATGAATCATACAATTTCAATATTAGTTAAAAACGAAGCAGGTGTATTATCGAGAATAAGCGACTTATTCAGCGGAAGAGGATACAACATTGAAAGTTTGACCGTTGCGCCAATCCTTGATAGTGATTTCTCAAGAGCAACAATCGTTACAACAGGAGATGACAAGGTAATTGAGCAAATAACAAAACAATTAAACAGGCTTATTCCGGTTATCAAAGTTGTGGACTTAGCTACAGAAGATTCTATCGAAAGAGAAATCATATTGTGCAAAGTTTGTGCAAGAGATGAAGATAGATCCGAGATTTTGAGAATTGCAGAAATTTTTGGCGCAAAGATAATTGATGTTTCGCCAAAAACATACACTCTTCAAGCACTTGGAGATGAAAGACAAATTCGTTCACTGATTGAATTATTAAGACCAATAGGAATAAAAGAACTTGTAAGATCCGGAAGAATAGCTATATCAAGAGAAAATAGCTTCCAATCAATCAAAACTCTTCAAGATTAATTTGAGACAATTTAGTTCATCTTCTTTAGACAAAAGCCCGTAATTAAGCTTTTGTTCTAAAACCTTTTCAAATATTTGGGTAAATTTAGAAGATGGCTTTAATCCAAGTT
>JAEZOG010000178.1 GCA_023414155.1 Cyanobacteria bacterium OH_CFB_184
TACCTATACTACTTTCTTTTTATGGGTTCTTGTTTCATTGGCAATTGTTATTTCAGTAACTGACATAAAAGAAAAAGTTGTATTCGATGTTCATACTATTAGTTTTATTGTTATAGCATTATTTTTCAATCTTATAAACAAACAAATATTGACCTCTATAGTTGGCTTGATCTTAGGCGCAATTGTTATGGAAACGATTGCTAGGTTAGGACAATTATTTTCTAAAAAAAGAGCATTTGGTGAAGGAGATACCTTCATTGCAGCTGGAATTGGAGCTCTAGTGGGTCCTAAGCCGTTCTTTTTAGTATTAATTTTGAGTGTTTTTGCTCAGGTTTTATTTATACTGCCTACTTTTGTCAAAAAAATGTGGAATGGCGGTGAAAAAAGACTTGTATTGTCTTTACTGGGATTTATATTGGTAACGGTTATTTATAAGGCATTAGCGTTAAATAATCTTTTAGGTTTGGCACTTCAGGTCGTAGGAGCCTTGTTGATAATGGTATTAGGTATTTATGCTTGTTTAAAACTAACGAAACTAACTAAAACAAGTACCGAACTCACTTATATGCCTTTTGGACCAAGTTTGTTAATCATGACTTTTGTGGTTATTTTTTATGGAGAAACTATTTGGAATTTCCTGGCTAAGTTAGTCTAGGTTTCCTTTTTGCCATGTATTGTTATTTTAAAAGTTTTAGGTATAATAATAGAAGGATAGCAGTTAATTATAGTTTTACACTGCTCAGGATTGAGCTTTAAGAAGATTTATTCTTCAAGTGTGCACATTTTATTGCGAAAGAACGTATGAGTGTTTGTAACTTCAATTTTAAATATATAAAAGAGCAATCAAAGCCCGGAAGCTGGAGAAGGGGCTATGAATATCACCAAAAGGACCAAGTTCAAGATGTTGAGCTGGTTAAAAATGTATTCAAAGCTAAAGTTAAAGGTAATTTTAAGGCTTTTTATGAAACTGAGCTTAATTTTAAAAAAGGATCAGTTGAACCAAAGTGTTCTTGCCCGTTGGAAGAAAAGTGGTGTAAACACGCTATTGCTGTTGGGTTAAAAGCTATCGAGAGCCGAGTTTATGATGAATATTTAAACAAAAGATTCAAAGTGCCGATAGATCTTTCTGATGAAGTAGTTGAACCTTGTGAAAATCCAACTGGCGGTTATATATTCCATTTTAATCCAAAGCGAAGGCAAAATTTCTTTTCTATTCTTGTAATGGATAGAACTACGGGGAAAGTAATTAGAGATATTGAAGCGATTTTAAAAGCTGTAATTGCAGCTCAAAAAGCAGATCCTAAATTTGAATTAAACAATTCTCAAAAGGTTGAACTTGCACTTTTTCAAATGCTTTTAAAAAATTCAAGATTAGACAAAAAAGCCGGCTGGTATGATATTCCGATAGTTAAGTTCGATGGCTTTTTCCAGTTATTGTCTAAAGCAGAAGATGTTATTGATGGTAAGTCAAAAAAGAAACTAAAGTTTGTCGATCAAGAATGGCGATTATTGTTATCAGTTAATTTCTCTATGGTCGGAAATGTTTTGTTATCTTTGTATTGGAAAAGACCTGACAAAGATGAGCTATTACCGTTTGAAGAAGTAAGATATTTCTCAAGACAACTCAAGTGGGGCAGATACAAAAACGTTATATTCCCGACAAACATTGCAGTTTCTGCATTACCTCAAAACTTAGTGAAATCTACTTTTACAGATGTTAAAGATGCAGAAGGCGCTAAATTTATCTATGAAGAGCTTCCAAAACTTAAATCAGTTATGGATTGCGAAGTAACAGAAGCTATAAACAGGTTGACGCTAGAGCAAAAACCGCCAACAAACATTGTAACTATGGGATTGGATTATGATGGATCTTTAAAAGCCTCTCTAGAATTTGATTATGACGGCACAAGAGTTCCATACTCTAAGTCAGCAGCTAAAAGCCCGTATGTTACCATTAAAAAACCTAAAGAAGACTTACTATATTGGGTTAGAAGAAATACTAAATACGAAGAACAAGCTTATCAAATGCTTTTAAGCTGTAAGTTTGCACCGATGCAAACAAACAACCTTGCTTTAGAAAAAGAAAACGCTATTGATTTTTATAATTATTATTTGAAGCAAGCCGGTGAAGGTTGGATTTTTGAAGAAAAAGACGATATGTCGTTCTTTAATCTTACTAAAGAACCGTTTGAGCTTTGTGCGGATTTGGATTTTGCTTTAAATACAACTGATAGTTTTGAAATAGAGCTATACGGTAAAGTTGGATCTTCGGTTATTCCGTTTGATGAAGTATACAGCCTAATCACTGATGGAAATAAATACGTTAGAATCAAAAATGATGGATTTGCTGAAGTTCCTGCAATGGATATTTATTCTATTTTAAGATCATTTAACACCTTTGATGTTTATAAAAACGATGAAAACAAATACATTGTAAAAACATACAGAGCAGGTCTTGTTTCTGAAATGCAAAACCTTGGTATGACATTAAAAATGAGCCGTAAATTCTCTAAATTCTGGAAACAGATTTCTACATTCTCAACAATGGATAACGCTACTCTTCCAAAAGGTATTAATGCTGAGTTCAGAGAATATCAAGTTAAAGGTTTTGGCTGGTTATGGTTCTTGTACCAGTACGGTCTAAATGGTATTTTGGCGGATGATATGGGTCTTGGTAAGACTCTGCAGGCTCTTGCTTTAATTCAAAAAGCAAAAGAAAAAGACAAGCAAGCACCAAATTTAGTTATATGTCCTACTTCAGTTGTGTTTAACTGGGAGTCAGAAATCCAGAAGTTCGCACCTTCTTTAAAATGTTTAAAACTTTCAGGTGTCGAGAGAAAAGAACTTTTCAAAGATATTAAAAAGTACGATGTTGTTATTACAAGTTACGCTCTTATAAGAAGAGATATTGAAAAGCTTAAAAAACACGAGTTTAGATATGTAATTTTAGATGAATCTCAAAATATAAAAAATGCTGAATCTATAACAGCGCAAAGTGTTAAAAAATTAAATTGCAGACATAAGTTGGCTCTATCTGGTACTCCTATTGAAAACAGGCTGGAAGAGTTATGGTCTGTATTCGACTTCTTGATGCCGGGATTCTTGTTTAATCAGTCAGAATTTAACTATAGATATGTTAATCCAATAGTTGAAAGACAAGATAAAGCTGTTGAAAAAAGACTTAAGTCACAGATTTACCCATTCATATTAAGACGTATGAAAAGAGATGTTGCAAAAGATCTTCCTGATAAAGTCGAAAACATCGCATATTGTGAGCTTACTCCAGAGCAAAAAGATTTCTACCTTGAAGTTCTTGATAGTACAAAAGAAGAATTGTTTAAATCAATCGAACAAAAAGGATTAGAGAAGAGCAGAATGTCTATCTTCTCGGCTCTTCTACGTCTTCGCCAAATATGTTGCCACCCAAGACTTTACGATAAAGAAAATATTAAAGGCATAAATCAATCAGGTAAGTTTGAGCATCTAAAAGAAATGCTAGAAGAAATAATTTCAGAAGGGCATAGAGTGCTTTTATTCAGCCAGTTTGTCGATATGCTTGATATTACTAGAGAATGGCTGATAAAATCAGGCATCAAACACGAGTATTTAACAGGTAGCACTAAAAACAGGCAAGAAGTAGTTGAAAGATTTAATTCTGACTCTACTATCCCTATATTCTTAATCAGCTTAAAAGCCGGTGGAACAGGATTAAATTTAACAGGTGCAGATTATGTAATTCACTACGATCCTTGGTGGAACCCTGCTGTTGAAGATCAAGCTACAGATAGGGCTTATCGTATCGGACAAAAGAAAAAAGTATTTGTTTATCGCTTAATTACAAAAGGTACTGTTGAAGAAAAAATCCAAAAACTTAAACAGAGAAAACGTAATTTAGTCGATTCAGTAATTTCAGTCGATAGAAATATTAGTAAAACGCTTACATACGCCGACTTACAAGATATATTCTCTATCGATTAAAAATCACATTAAAAAAGGGCTTATTTATAAGCCCTTTTAATTTATATTTTATTCTGCCGGTTGAAGCTTTTCTCTTACTTTTGATTCAACTTCATTTAGCAATTGTGGGTTTGCTAGGAAGAATTCTTTTGCTTTGTCTCTTCCTTGGCCAAGTTTTTCTTCGTTGTAGCTAAACCAAGCGCCTGCTTTTTTGACGATGTCAAATGTTACTGCCATATCTAGAATACAGCCCATTTTGCAGATGCCTTTGCCGTAAATAATATCAAATTCAGCAAGTCTGAATGGAGGAGCGACTTTGTTTTTAACAACTTTTACTCTTACTCTGTTTCCAACTTCAGTGTCATCTTTTTTAAGCGTATCTATTTTTCTTATGTCTAGTCTGACGCTTGCATAGTATTTTAGTGCGTTTCCACCTGTAGTTGTTTCAGGGTTTCCGTACATAACGCCGATTTTTTGTCTAAGCTGGTTTATGAAAACAACAGTTGTATTAGTTTTACCTACAATACCTGTTAGTTTTCTTAGGGCTTTAGACATAAGTCTTGCTTGAAGACCCATTTGTTTATCTTCCATAGTTCCTTCGATTTCATCTTTTGGAACAAGAGCTGCAACTGAGTCAATAACAACGATGTCAACAGCTGAAGATCTAACTAATTCTTCTGCGATTTCTAGTGCTTGCTCTCCTGTATCAGGTTGAGAGATAAGTAATTCATCAACATTTACTCCCAAGTTTGCCGCATATTCTGGATCAAGAGCGTGCTCTGCATCGATAAATGCTGCAATTCCGCCTTTTTTCTGGCATTCTGCAACGATGTGTTGTGCTAAAGTTGTTTTACCACTTGATTCAGGTCCATAAATTTCTATGACTCTGCCTCTTGGTACTCCGCCAATTCCAAGAGCAACATCTAATGATAGAGCTCCTGTTGGAATAGCTTCAACTGATACTGCAGTTTTGTCGCCAAGTTTCATAATTGAACCTTTTCCAAAATCTTTTTCGATTTTGTCTATGGCTAATTTTAGGGCTTTATTTTTTTCTTCAGAAATATTAACTGTTTCTTTTTCTTTTACTGCCATCTGTTATTTCCTTTTTTGTTAAATCTTTTATTTTTCATGTTGAATTAATATTATACTATTTTTCCAACTTGTAATGAAAGAATGTTATATTTGTTAATTAAACACATTATTTATAAATTATAGACGAATGTCTATAAAAGTCAAGTGTTATATTTTATTTTGATAATTTGCTTTTTTAGTTTGGGTTTACCATTTTTTAAAAACAAAAAAGACCGCAACGATAATAAATCCAAAACCTACAATATAGTTCCATTTTAGCTCTTCTTTAAGATAAAAAACCGAGAATAAGCAGAAAACTATAAGTGTTATTACTTCTTGCATTGTTTTAAGTTGGGCAGTATCATAGACCGCTCTTCCTATTCTGTTTGCAGGGACTTGAAAGCAGTATTCAAAAAATGCAATAAGCCAGCTTATCAGAATTACAATCCATAGAGCTGAACTTCTGTGTTTTAGGTGTCCGTACCAGGCAAAGGTCATGAATATATTTGATATTATAAGCAATACAAATGGAGATAGCGTTTTTATCATTCTTATTTCCTTAGGCAATAAAAAGTCATGTCTTTCTAAAAAATATGTTAGCATAAAATCGTTTGTAAATAGTACATGGACTATATGTGATATTGCCGTGTCTATTATATTCAATATAGGTAATTTGAATAGATATATTTTTATGTTTTTGTTAAAATATGAGTTGTAATTTAAATTAGCTAGGGGATAAAAATGAAAAATAAGAAGGTCTTGTTTTGGATAATAATAGCCTTAACAATTGTTTGTGTCGCTATAATTAAGTTTAAGCCTACCAAGCTGGGTCTGGATTTAGTCGGAGGTTCAAGGTTGGTTCTTGAGGCTCAAACAACAAGCACTGTCCCTAAAATTACGCAAGAAATGATGGATAGCCTTAAATTTGCTATCGAAAACAGAGTTAACGCTCTTGGTGTATCTGAAACTCAAGTACAACAGTCAGGTGAAAAAAGACTGATTGTTGAAATTCCTAATATATCTGACTTGGCTCAAGCTAAAGAATTCCTCGGTGAAACAGCAGAGTTAGAATTTAAAAGACCAGTAGTTGGTTTTGGCGGCGCTGAAAGCTGGGCTCCAACTGGTCTAAGTGGAAATGACTTAAGAAAATCATTAGTATCATCAAATCCTGGAAACGGGCAATGGGTTGTTTCTCTCGAGTTTAATGATAAAGGTACGAGAAAGTTTGCAAAATTAACGCAAGAACTTGTCGGAAAACCAATGGCTATATTCTTTAATGGTGAACTTCAGTCAGCTCCTGTAATTCAAGAACCTATTCTTGGTGGAAGAGCTCAGATAACTGGCGGTGATAGCGGTTTTGTTTACGAAGAAGCTAAGAAAATGGTTGATTTGTTAAATGCAGGCGCACTTCCGGTCCCTGCTAAAATCATTGAAGAAAATACAGTCGGACCTACTCTTGGTGCAGACAGTATTCAAAAAAGTAAATTAGCAGGTGTTATCGGTATTGCTGCAGTTATGATTTTTATGATTATTTATTATCATGTGCCTGGAGTAATCGCTGATATAGCGCTTATTATATATTCTTTAATAGTATTCTCTCTGTTTAAAGTTATTCCTGTAACTCTAACTTTAGCAGGTATTGCTGGTTTTATCTTGAGTATCGGTATGGCGGTTGATGCTAACATACTTATCTTTGAGAGAACAAAAGAAGAGTTAAAAGCAGGTAGAACTCTATTTACTGCAATAAATACAGGTTTTGATAGAGCGTTTACAAGTATTTTTGACTCTAATATGACAACAATAATCACTTGTGCAATATTATACTTCCTCGGTACAAGCATAGTTAAAGGATTTGCTTTGACCCTTGCTTTAGGGGTTGTGGTCAGTATGTTTACTGCAATAACAGTTACCAAAAACTTTATGCACTTATTGTTCGGTACTGGACATTTAAAACATCCGTCTTGGTTCGGTTTAAAAGATAGCGATATCAATCAGGCCTATGAAGCAACTGAGACAAAACGTGAAAAAGCCAAATTTGGTGTTTTAGATTAATTAAAGTAAGTACTAAAAACAAAAACTTAAAGGAGATAAAAATGGCGAATACGCTTTTAAATAATAAAAAAATAATTGATGTTGTCAAACACAGATGGATCTGGTTGGGTCTTTCTATATTACTTGTTGTCCCCGGGATATTGGCTATGATCTATTCATCAATAATATATCCTAATCATGCACCTTTAAGAGTCGGTATCGATTTCACGGGAGGTACAATTGTTCAATATGCTGTAAATAAGCATGTTAGTTTGGATGACATCTCAAAAATGAGAGAAGCTCTTGAATCTAAAGGAATAACAGGTCCTGTTATCCAGGTTCTGAATACAGGTTCTTCTAAAAAAGATGCAAAAAATATAAACAACGTTTTATCTATAAGAACTCAATTTACAGGTGATAAAGGGGACACTACTTTAAGTAAAGTCTCAAGTGTAATTACATCTGAGTATCCAGGTGCTCAAAAAGTTCAAGTCAGTTCAGTAGGACCGACTCTTGGAAAAGAGCTGTTTAAAAACTCAATGGCTGCTATGATTTTAGCTTTTATTGGTATTGTTGCATATTTATCATTCAGATTTAAGTTAGAATATGGCGTTATTGCCTTTTTATCATTGTTCCACGATGCAATATTTGTAGTCGGTGCATTCTCTATTTTAGGTCTGTTCTGGGGAGTTCATGTGGATAGCTTATTTATTACCGCTATATTAACAGTTATCGGTTTTTCGGTTCACGATACTATTGTTGTTTTTGACAGAATAAGAGAGAACTCTAAGCTGTTTGCTAAAAAAGTTTCGTTCTCGGAAATAGTAAATGCTAGTGTAAACCAAACTTTAGCGAGAAGTATAAATACTTCGTTAACTACTTTGATTACCTTAGGCGCGCTTTATTTCTTTGGCGGCGTAACTAAAAAGGATTTTGTATTGGCAATGATTTTAGGAATTGCTATCGGTACATATTCTAGTATTTTCTTCGCTAGTATGGCTTTAGCTTGGTATATGGAAAAGAAAGAAGCTAAGGTAGTTGCTTAATGACAGATTTATCTTTAGCACAATTTGTATTTACCACAAGAGAGAAAATAGGATTGTCTCAAACAGGACTAGCTAAGAAGTCCAGCTTGCCGTTAGATGTTATAGATGATATAGAATCAGGCAGAGAGCTTTTTTTAGCTTCTACAATAAGGCAAAAGCTAGCTAAGGGATTGAAATTAAATCCAGCTGATATAAAAAGGTATGAAAAATTCTTGGATTCAAAATATGACAAAGACCAAGAACTTATTAAAGAGATAAAAATAAAAATACTTGATGGAAACATCGAGAACTTAAAATGTCCTGTATGCGGTTCAGCACTGTCAACCAGAATTGCTAAACTGTACGACCTAGAAGACAATCTGGTCTTTCATCCAAAAGCAAATTGCGTAAAGTGTCCGTTTCAAATAAGTTAAAAAGTATTTTATTTACCTTTTTTAGAATATAAATGAATAGATATGTTGGCCAGTAAGAATTTTTTATTGTTTTCATACGGCATAATGTTTATCTGGTCAACACTTATGTAATATGGATATAGTTCAACGTCATTAAAGAATCCTTGAAGCTGAGGGAATGTTCCTATTACGAACATTTTTATTTCGCAAACATTGTATGTTGCTGCAAAGTTTTTGAAAATCGGGTCTTGATCAGGATTAATATTGTATTCTATTGTTCTTAGCAATAATCCATTTATTTTAACGTAGTTGATAATGTCTTCAAACATTCCTCCAAATGAAGCTATCGAATCATCAGGTGCAAAATCTTGCTTGTAGAATGGTTTAAGAACATCTTGTTGTTTTTGAAGCCTTGAGTTTGCCTGTTCAATAGATTCTACTTTTATTCTTAAATCTTCAACATTAAGTTTTTTTTGCTTTTGTTCAGTAAAATTATTTTTTACTTCTACAGCAACACCTGTAATCTGCTTGATCCCGAAGACCAATATCAGTATTACGACTATTATGCTTAAAATTAGTTCTCTAA
>JAEZOG010000120.1 GCA_023414155.1 Cyanobacteria bacterium OH_CFB_184
TATATAGACGGAAAAAATGCTTTTGGCTACAAATTCAATTTTGAAAAAGATGATAATCAAAACGTAAGAGAATTTATGATTAATGCGGCTCTAAACTGGGCTGTAAACTACCACTGCGACGGTATAAGATTTGATATGACAAAATTTATGCAATCAGATTATACTCTTAAGCAAATGGTAGCTGAATTAAATCACCACGCACCAGATGTTGTTCTTATTGCAGAAGACGGAAGAGACAACGATCCTCGTGTAACAAGACCGTTTAACAACAATGAAAAGTATGAAAACCAGCATAAACATTGTGAATTTATGTCAAAGATAGCCAATAATTGTATATCTTTAGAAAATCTTGGATTTGATACAGAATGGGATTTTCTATATCACAAGCAAATCGCTGCAGCTGTTCTAAATTACTGGGATGGAAGACCTAAGAGCATGGAAAATCTTGACTATGCTATAAAACACTCAGGAATGAGAGTTAAATACCCTATGAGCCATGATGAAATAGGAAATATAGATGGAACCAGGCTGATCTCTAAACTTTTACAAAAAGAACTCAAGTTAAACCAAAAAGTAAGAAGCGACAATCCTACTATACAATCTCAAACGGCTGCTCATGCTGCTCATAACCTCATAAAACTATATTTAACCGGCGGGTTGCATAAAATGAGCGATGATGAATTTGAAAGCTTTTTACAAGAAAATAAAATTTTTGATGGAATCACCAAAGCAGACATAAAAGAAAATTACGAAAAATCACTTAAACAACACCGATTAGCTGTTGGTAAAACTTATTCAATCCCTGGACCAAAGATGATTTTCCAAGGAGATGAAAACGCTAATCCTTCGTATTTTAAATTCTTTAGGAAATTTTCAACAGGATATGAGAAATGCCTTGATAACAAAGGATATTTGTCAGGGAAAAGAGCTTTCTTAGATTCTAAACTAAACAGTATAAAAGTTTCAGATGAATATAGACACTACCTTGATCAAACAGACCGTTACACAAAAGACTTAAACGATATAGTAGAAAACAACCCTGCCCTGCAGACAGGACAAGTAACAGGCACAATAGTTCACTCAGGATCAAATGTACATGCTATGCATTGCAAAAAAGATAATAACCAGATATTCTCTGTTTCAAACTTCTCCGAAGTATCATACCCAAGAAATTATTACATTAAGATGCCAAAAGGAACCTGGGAAGAAATAAGTAACACAGACCAATCAATCTACGGTGGTCGTGATACATACTTAAACAACACTATAAGCACAGATGGTTTAAGAGAAATTCCTCTAGCGATTCCTGAGTATGGAATGATATATTTTAAGAAAATTGATTAATTTTAAGGATTTAAACACAATAACTGCACCACTTAATAATGGTGCAGTTTATAGTTTTAACAGCTAAAACGACAAATATACTTTTTATTCAGCGTCTTCTTCTGTATCTTCTTGATTTTCAATGAAGTCAACAACTTTTTCAAATTCTTCATCGTCTTCGATTGCTTCAAATACGAATTCGTCGCCTTCTTTTTTAAGTCTCATAAGAACTACTTCGTTTTCTTCGTCTTCTTCTGATTCTTCGTCTTCAATTGGAAGCAAAAGACCGTATTCGATCTCATCAACTTCAACTATATCGATTAATTCAAATTTAACAACATTACCATCTTCATCTACTGTTTCGATGATTTGTTCATTTGCATTTTCTTGATTTGTCATTTTAAGCTCACTTTCTATCTAAATATTGTTGCAATATTATACATGCACTTTTTAAGTCTACTAAACCTTTGTTCTTAGTATATTTTTTACCTTGCAAAGCTAATATATTTTCAGCCTGCCTACTTGTTAATCTTTCATCCTCAAATATAATTTCAAACTCATCCGCGAAAAGCTGCGAAAATTCAGTGCAATCTTTTGCTTGCTCACCTAAAGTATTATTCATATGTTTAGGTAATCCGATGACTATTTTTTTTATTGAATTATGATGACAGATTTCTTTAATTATTTCTACTGCTTTTTTCTCAGGTAACCTGTCTATAGTTTCAACCGGCTGGGCAGTAATCAATAGCAAATCGCTCATTGCAATTCCTATTCTTTTTTTTCCGACATCTAGCCCAAGGACTCTTTCCACTATTTTACCCATTCTGTTTCGATGTATTTAATTATATCATCTATTTTTTTTATATCGATTTTTTGTTCTTTTTTTTCTTTATTTACCCGAAAAATATTAGTACTGAATACAACTTCTTTCAAATTTTGTTTTGTTGAAATCATATACTCATAAACACTTTTTCTGATCATCTCTAGTTGCATCTGAGATTTAATCTCTTCACTTAATAAAACTGAATACAATATATTGGCATTTTTAATGTCGCCTGATTTATAAATCAAGTATGCAGTATTCACAAGATTAAAATTAAAATAATTAACCGTTTCTTCAGACCAAATCTTATCATAATACGCAGAAATTTTTTCTTCTATGTAAGAATACTCTAAATCTGCCTTACTCATCACATCATCAATAAATTCTTTGAAACCATTGTTATCAGATGGTGTAAAGAACCATCTATCAAGATACGGTTCAGAATATAAAGAATCTAAGTCAGTTTTTAATAGTTCTATCTGTTTTAAGTTAATTTTTGCCCATTCGTACAAGTCATACTCTGCTCTTTCAACATCTTTAAGTAGCAAAGACCAGCATACAAACTCATAAGATAATTTCTCTTTTGCTTGTTTAGTAGCAGAAATAGCCTTATCAATCAGCATTTTGCAATATTTTGGTGTGACTTCTATTTTATCGTCGCTTTTACAAAATCTCGTAACGATTCTCTCAAGTTCATTGGGGCTTAAAGAATTGAAGCCAAAACAATCCACGATGCCAAAAAGGTTATTAACAACAAGCGCGAACATCTGTATTGAGCCATCTTGTCTTACTCTGGTCACCAGAACACCTTGATTACTGTGACCATCAGGAATTGTTGTGTAGCACTTATCGATTTTAGATTCCGATAAAATAAATTTATAAAAAGATTTTGCTTTTTTTTCTGAAGCACCAGAAAGTTTTAATTTGCTTAAGTTCTTTTTAGCCATAGAAACAAGTGATTCATCATCAAGATTTTCATACGCCCATTTTATAGGGTGAAAAGCAATAGAAGACTTTGTTTCACCTAATATTTCGATTGTTCTTTTCAATACCGGGGTATCAAAATCTGAATACACAATCGGAGAAAGAATATTTGCCAAGTTATCGCCTGCATAATCCTCGCTTAATGAATTTATTAGAGTCATTTTATCAGGAAGAGGTAAAGCTGTTAAAAAATCCAGGAAATCGATTTGCGTCTCTGGATTAACGATAGCAAATTCAAGAAGTTTTTGAGTATCGTAATCCAAGATAGAATCAGGATCAGAAAAATAGTTGAAGAAATTGTCATAATCGATAGTTCCACCGACTTCTCTTAGCACCTGTATAAGGTCATACTTTGTCTGATCGGTAATAATTTTTGACGGTAAAAGCGCAAAGATATTATTTTTTAGCATCTCAGGCGGTAAAAGTTCTACCAGCATTGCTTTAATAATTACAGTTGTTTCACCTTGCGATTTAGAAAGCTCTTTTAAAATAATTTCAAACAAAGCATCATTATCATTAATGCCTTTTAACACAGATACTGCCTCGAGGAATTGAACTTGTGTCAATGAAGATGACATCTTGAGATCTGACAGCACAGAAAGAACTTTTGCCCTGATTTGTAGTTTGTTAAAATTATTTTCCATTGATTAAACTTTACTCCAAAAGATATCAAGTATTTTTTGAGCCTCTCCTGAAGGCATTTTATCGTCCAAAATTAAGTATTGAACTGCAATCATGGTGCACTCAGAACAAATATTAACCCCTGGACCTTGAACCATTTTTACGACTTGTGTATTCGGTCTTCCGCAAAAACTACAGTAAACAGGTTCTGCAGTAGAAGATTCGACTTTTGTCTCTTTATCTTTATTCTTGTTTCTCATATTCTTTAAAGAAACGATTTTTTCGTCATCTGACATGATTTTTCCTTAATAATTAGTCTAAATATGTTGAGATATGTAACTTTAAGACAATTTATAAAAAACTTAGCTAAATTGGTGATTTATAGCTGTATTAAAATTCTTATCTACTTTATATATTGTATCTTATTTTGAATTTATTGCAAAATTTTACACGCTTGTAGTAATATCTAATATGTGAGAGGGTATTTAAAGAATGAAAAAGTTAGTTCTTTTAATAACAATACTTTTTGTTTCTGTCTTAACAACAGCTTGTATAAACAATCTAGCAGTTCAGGAACTTAATAATAAAGCAAAAGAATCACTTCAAAACGGAGATTCTGAAACAGCTATTTGTCGTCTTAAATCAAGTCTTGATTTAGACAGCAACATGTATGAAACTCATTACAACTTAGCTGTAGCTTATATTTCTGCTAAAAAATATGAACAAGCAATCGAATCTCTCAAAATAGTTTTAAAATTAAATCCAAATTTTGTTGATGCATATTACTCATTAGGTATTGCAAATGAAGAAAAAGCTTTTGCAATAGTCAATGGCGAAAATGAAGACGAAAAAAATGAAGTCAAAGAAATCAGCTCTGAACAGAAAAAAGAACTTACACCTGCTGACAAACAAATTATTTGTGACTACATCACAGACTCTATCGAAAACTACAATACATATTTAAGTAAAAAAGCTGATGCTCAAGATAAAGAGAAAGTTAACGAAAGAATAAACTTCCTTAACAATGAGCTAAGAAAATACAACATTTCAGCTAACCCTATTACGCAGGAATAATATGTTTACATCTCCAGGAGAGATTGCTTTTAGAGTTTTGAATTATCCTATCCATTGGTATGGGATTATAATGGCACTTTCAATCCTTGTCGGACTATCAACTATAGTTGCCATTCAAAAAAAATATTATCAAAATATTTCAAAAGAATTTATTTTAGATTTATCTTTTTACCTGATTATAGCGGGCATTTTAGGTGCAAGATTGTATTATGTGGTACTTGATTATCCATATTATTCTGTTCACCCAAAGGAAATATTGGCTCTTTGGAACGGAGGGTTATCAATCCATGGGTGCATCCTTCTTGCTACACTAGTCTGTTGGATATATGTAAAAATAAAAAAACAAAACTTCCTAGAAGTAGTAGACTTATATTCTTATGGGTTGATACTAGGTCAGGCTGTCGGCAGATGGGGCAACTTTTTTAACTCAGAAGCATTTGGAAGTCCTACAAATCTACCTTGGAAACTATATATTCCACTAATTGATAGACCGATTGAACTGAGTTCTTTTCAGTATTTTCACCCTACATTCTTATATGAATCACTGATTAATATCTTAATATTTTTAATCTTATTCTTTTTTGTCAGAAAAATTTCTACAGGTAAAAAAGGGATTGTATTCTGCAGCTACTTGATTTTATATTCTACAGGAAGATTGTTCATTGAAGGAATAAGAATAGACAGCATTTTAGACATTGGAACTATCCCTATTGCCCAAATAATAAGCATCATCCTAATAATAACAGGAGCGATTGGAATAATACTTATAAACAAAAAACAGCAAGTTAATAATTAAAATTTTGTATTAAGCCTTATTCCGTTTATAATATTAATATGAACAAAAGAGTTATTTGGATAATTGAATTACTTCTGTGGACAATAATCGCCATATTTCTTTCATTCGTCCTTGTTTTTATCAACTCTATACAAGACCAAAAAACAAACAGTTACTACCTGTTTTTCAAAGACATAGAC
>JAEZOG010000194.1 GCA_023414155.1 Cyanobacteria bacterium OH_CFB_184
CCATTGATGCTTCTACTGTTTTAATTTGCCTTAAAGCTTCAGAAATACCGTCTGTAAAATCATCAGTAGCATTAAATTTTTTCATAATATCTTTTGTGATAATTGCGTATGCAACTTTGCCATTGAGTGCAAAAACAGCATTATTAATAACAAAAACCTGGAATTGAACCATGTTTTGAGGTTTTGAGTCATAACAAGCTCTTGAAATTTCGCAAGGGTTTGCGCCAAGATCCAATAATTTTGCTGCTGTATTAAATGTATTTTGGTTGGTATTTTCGTACTTAAAACAACCTGTATCAGTTAATATTGAAGTATATATGCATACTGCAACATCCTTTGATATCTTAAAATTCAATTCTTGAGCAATATCAAAAACTATCTGACCGGCTGAACATGCTTTTGGCTCTATTATATTAAGTGAAGCGAAGCCTTTATTTGTCCTGTGATGGTCAATATTTACGGTCGTTATAGCTTTATCAAAAAGATAATTAGCCTCTCCCATACGTTCTTTAGAAGCCACATCTATAGCAATTACAAGGTCATAATTTTGGTTAAAATCCATTTCTTTTACATTTTTAAATGATTTAACATTCGGTAAAAAGCTGTATATATCTGGAACCTGCCCGCAAAAAACCGGTATAGAGTCTTTATTATAGTTATCTTTTATTAACAAACTAAGTGCTAATGCTGAGCTAAGGGTATCACCGTCAGGGTTAACATGTGAAAGGATTAGAATGCTTTTTGCATCTGTAATTGCCTGATTTAAGTTTTTTATATCTATATTCATTTTATTTTTTCTATATAATATTAACAAGGATAAAACTCATTGTAGCATAGACAAGGAAATGTATCGTGGAATATTTAGTCTCTTTCGCAAGTATAATCGTACTATTAGTCCTAATTGTGGGATGTTGTGTGGTTTTTACAAACGCAATCGAACATTTAGGTAAATCATTGAAAATAGGAGATGGCGCTGTAGGCTGTGTCTTTGCGGCAGTAGGGACTGCTCTTCCTGAAACAATAGTCCCGCTTGTTGCTATATTAGGGGCGTATTTAACAGGTGAAAGCATTCAACTGGGTAGTGAAATCGGTATCGGAGCGATTATTGGTTCTCCGTTTCTACTTATAACATTAGCGATGCTGGTTACTGGTATTGCTGTCTTAATCAATACAAAATTAGGAAAAAGAGAAAAAGACATAGACATAGATACAAAATTACTGCAAAGAGATTTGAGATTCTTTATCTTCGGGTACACAATAGCAGTTTTTTCAACTTTTATAGAATCGAAAACCATAAAAATAATAATCGGATGTTTATTATTGGCTCTTTATTTGGTGTATGTATTTAGAACGATATTAAAAAGCTGTATGGTGGATTTAGAAAGCGAATTAGATGAACTTTATCTTGCAAAAATATTTAAAGCCAATGTAGGTAAATTGTTAATTATAGTTCAAATAATCATTTCAATTCTGGCATTAGTATATTTTTCTCACCTATTTGTTGAAAATATAAAATTTGCAGCACTAAGTCTAAATATCAGTCCGATGGTGATAAGTCTTTTGCTCGCTCCAATTGCAACAGAACTTCCAGAAATGTTTAATAGCATCATCTGGATGGGAAAATCAAAAGACACACTTGCAATATCAAACATAAGCGGGGCTATGGTGTTCCAAAGCTGTATCCCAATGTCTATAGGACTTTTCTTAACAGACTGGAAGTTTAATCAAGAAGCAATAGTAAATATAGTTTTTGTATTTATGGCAGTAATAGTGCTTTATTTAAACACCATAAAGAACAATCATAAATTAAACACAACGACACTCCTGATTTCTGGAGCATTCTACCTAATTTATATAGGATACATAGCATATAAAGTGATTTTTTAACACCTCATTTAATGACAAAAAAACCATATTAATGTAGAATAAATAATCAATACAACCTAATGAAAAGGACGACGCTTTGTTTGAAAAGTTTACCGAAAAAGCTATTGAAGCAGTAAAAGCTTCACAAATTACTGCAATAGAGCTAAATCACGAAAAGATTTATCCCGAACACTTGCTTTTAGGTTTGGCAAACCAAAAAACAGGCATCGTTACAAAAATGTTTTCAATATCCAAGTTAAAATTGGATGAGGTTAAAGATCTTGTAAAAACTAAGCTTGATGAAAAACAAACCGGTAAACCTATTGAATTTGTAGTTTTTAGCGATAGCGTAAAACAAATTTTCCACAAAGCACTAGATATAGCTAAAAAACTAGGAAATAGCTACATCCAGCCTGAGCACATATTTTTGGCACTTGTAGATGACAAAAACTCAAAAACAAACCAGCTTTTAAAAGAAATCGACTTTGACACAAACAAAATGAAAAATGTACTTTTAAAAGTTTTAGACAAAAAGAAAAAGCACAAAGAATCACATCCTGAAGGTACAGAAAAAAAAGCTACAGAAGATAAATATAAGTATATTCTTTCAATACTTAAAGAATCTAGCACTTCAGCTATTTTCGAAAGAGCAGTTGCAAAACTTACAACCTCAAATTATGAGATTATGGGCACTGAA
>JAEZOG010000200.1 GCA_023414155.1 Cyanobacteria bacterium OH_CFB_184
AAAAAATAGTAAAAGAAATATCAGACGGAATTAAAAACGATAAAACTATCCAAGGCTATCTTCCACAGTTCTTGGAAAAAGCTAACGAAGAAATTAGTTTTATCAACCCGAGAATTTCTTCACTAGACGATATCTTTAAAAAATTAAGAGGTGAAGTTAAAGTTGATAACCAAGAAAACTTTAATTCTCAAATTTCTACATTCTTAAAAGAGCATATAGAAAAATGCAAACCTTCAGAAACAAAATACCTAGATGAAATAATCGAGAAACTGGATTCAGGTAAAATAAGCAAGGCAAAAGTCGGAATGAAAATCGGTGAAGACAGTTCTCTTGGAAACGAACTTAACAAAATATACGGCCAATACAAATCACAACAAAATGACCTTTTAAAATGGACAGGCCACCTCAAGAATACAAACGCTTTCACAGTAAGTGGAGGACTTGTAGACCTTAGTGACACAACAAATCTTAATGATGGAGCATCATTAATAAAAATAGCAGACGCCGCTCTAAAAAGCGCAAAAGAAAATGGAAAAAACCAAGTGATAATAGCAACAAATGAGACAATTTCAAAAACAATAAATCAAATGAATAAATAATAAAAATTAATATATTTTGCATAACAATCAAAAGTATGCACTTTTTGTATTATAATGTTATGAAACTAGCAACAACATATTGAGGAGCAGGAATGCAAATAGGAATCCCTAGAGCCCTATCATTTTACAATTTTTACCCGTTTTGGCACGGATTTTTCACAGAATTAGGAATCGAAATAGTTCTATCCGACCCTACAACAAAAAGAACTCTTACAGAAGGTTCGGCTCTTGTTGTATCAGAAACCTGCCTACCGGTTAAAGTATATGTAGGCCACGTATTAAACTTATTAGAAAAAGGTGTTGATAAAATTTTTGCACCGTCAATTCAATCTATAGCGCCTAAAATATACAACTGTTCAAAAATTAGAGGATTGCCTGACTTAATAAGAAATGTTGTAAAAAAAGACTTTACTTTAATTGAAGCCACACTTGATAAATCAGAAAAAAAGCAAGGACTGTATGAGTTTTTAGCTGAAGCAGTCAAGCCTTTTGGAATCACTGATCTTAAAAAAATAAAAAAAGCTTCTAAAAACGGTTGGAAAGTTTTAAATAACTTCCAAATGATGACAAGAGCAGGAATTCCATACCAAACCGCTCTTAAATATGCACTAAAAGATCAAGTTATCATTTCTAGCCATACTAAGACTTATCCTATTAATGTTGCAGTAATTGCTCACGGATATAACCTTTATGATGACAGAGTCAGCATGAAAATATTTGAAAAGCTTGAAAACCTTGATGTAAAATCCTACACCGCAGAACAACTTTCAATCGAACAAATGAAAGAAGGCATAAGCTCATTAGACGCAAAATTATACTGGGCTAATGAATACGAAATAACTGGTGCTGCTGCACACTTCCTTCAAGACAATAAAATCGACGGAATCATAGCTATAAACGCTTTTGGTTGCGGACCTGATTCGTTAATGCTTGAAAAAATTGCAAGATTTGCTAAAACAAAAAAGAAAGCATTTTTAAATCTATCTATAGATGAGCACACAGGTGAAGCAGGCTTTGTAACAAGAATAGAAGCTTTCATCGATATGCTTTATAGAAAGAAACGTTTAAGTATTATCAACAAAATCGATATTGAAAACGATAATGAAATTGAAGAAACATCTATTACAGATAGAATCAATACTGCAATTCAAATTCAAAATTAATCTTATTGACCGATTAAATATCGATTTATAACACAACTAAAGCCCGTATTTTTATACGGGCTTTAAATATAATAACTTGGCTTTCAGACTACTGAGGTTGGTTCCAAAGAGCATCTCTTATGAATTTGCTTTTTTGAGATTCAGCTGATAAAGCAACGTTCATTGGAGTGAAGATAAATACTGTCTCTCCGATTTTTTGTTGATTGCCGCTTAAAGCATGAGTTGCACCACATAAGAAATCAACGATTCTCATAGATTGCTCTCTATCAAGTAAATGTAAGTTTAGAATGATTGTCTTTTTGTCTTTTAAATGTTTCACGATGCCGACAGACTCATCATATGAACGAGGTTCGCAAACCATAACTTCATACCCGCGGTAGTTAGGATGGTTAACTACTTTTAAGTCTTGTCCTCTTTGAGGCATTTGTGAGTACATAGGTTCTAATGCTAAATTGTCCTGAACAGGATATTCGCCAACTTCATCGATCATGTCATCGAAGATATCGTCTCTGTTTTCAAAACCTGAAGTTAAAAAACCTACAATTGATTTAATTTTGTCTGATACTGCCAATGTTCTTTCCTCCCCAATTTATAATTAATTAATTAAATAATATTCTGCCTAATCTTATAATCGTTGAACCTTCTTCAAGTGCGACTTCGTAATCGTTACTCATTCCCATTGAAATCTCCTTTAATTCTACTTTATATTCAGATTCCAATTCATCCTTTAAATGTTTGATTTTTCTAAATAACTGTCGAAGAACTTCTTTATCTTCGCAAAGAGGGGCAATATTCATCAACCCGGCGACTTCTATATGTTTGAGCTTTATGAGCTCAGCGAAACACGTTTTTATTTCATCAGGATCAAAACCGAACTTTGCTTCTTCTTTAGCATTATTAATTTGAATCAAAACTTTTTGAATAATTCCTTTTTTTTCCGCTTCTTCAGAGATTCTCTGTGCCAGCTTCAAAGAGTCTACAGA
>JAEZOG010000006.1 GCA_023414155.1 Cyanobacteria bacterium OH_CFB_184
TCCATATGTACAATCGTTATCGATTTGATGTCTTGATTTTCAAAAATATTTGCAAGCTTTTCAACGTATGAATCCAGGTCTACATCTAGCTTAGGGCACAGCATCATAAGAATTTTGTCTTTTAAGAATTTCTGGTGGAAGTTAGCGTATGAAAAGGCTGTACAGTCAGCTGCAATAACTAGATCTGCGTTTTTTAGATACTGAGCATTTGGGTTCATCAACTTTAATTGGATTGGCCAATTGTTCAATTCAGATGCTAAATTTACGTTTTGAGTTTGTGTTGTGGAAGACGTTTCTTTTTTTAATTCTTTTTGCATCATTCCAGGGCACCCGCATGGAATAGTTTCATCTTTGTATTTTGGAACTTCGATGTTATTTTTGTTTAAATAATCTATTGCCTGAGTTAAAAACTTGATTTCGCCGTGTTCGTTTAAGTGTCTTAAATGAGCTTTAATCACGTTTCTTCCACCTTTTACGACATTTTCCATTACTTTATATTCATCATAAGGTTCTGCTTCTCTTACTTCAGTCGTCATAGCACCTTGCGGGCAAGCTTTTATACAGGCGCCTAATCCGTCGCAGAATAAATCACTGATTAGTCTTGCTTTACCATCTATTACCTGCAAGGCACCTTCGGGGCAGTCAGGTATACATACTCCGCAACCATTGCATAAATCTTCGTTAATTTTGATAATTTTTCTTTTCATATATTCTCCTTTTGTAATTGGTATGTCTATGCTTATTTGTTTTCAAAAAAATTTATTTGTTAAAATCAGATAACTTTGTTTGGCTAAAAAAGTCTTCAACCTGTTTGTTTATGGATGTTAAAAATGTTCCCATTATACATTTGTGAGCACATTTATCTTTATTTAAAAGACAGTTTGAAGGGCTAAATTTTCCATCTATTGCTTCATAAATTTCTAAAAATGTTATTTCATCTATATTTTTAGTTAGCTTAAAGCCGCCTTTAAATCCTTTTATAGAAGTCACAAGTCCAACTTTAACCAGTCTTTGCAATACTTTTGACAAGTGGTTGTATGATACTCCCAATGTTTCTGATATTTCCTTTACTGAAACAAGTTCATCGCCATTTTGAGCCATTATGCTCATTGCATGGAGTGCTAGTGTTGCTGCATCTGATATTTTTAATATATTTGACATTTTTAAACCTAATTGGCTAACTAGTACCAGTATACCAATTAATAAAAATATTTCAAGCCCTCTTTTAATAATTTATCTTTTTTGTAAAGAAAATGTTTAATTGTAAAAAGTGAAAGTCAGACTTAGACTTGCTTTTAGGCTTTTTTAAAAATGTTAACTTCCAATGTCTTCTCTATAACTTTTGTGTTTGTATTCAATTTTATTTATAAAATCATAAATGTCTTTTAGTGGATTTTCACCAGTCTTACATACTGTTACTATTCTCCCGCCTTTAGAAATAAGCTTATTGTTTTTTTCTTCGACACCAGAGTAATAAATTTTTATATCATTTTCTATTGGTGGAACTTTTATTTCACTGCCGTAATGGTAGTTATATGGATATTTATCGCAGGTTACTACAACTGCTGCAGTTGTTCCTTTTTTCCAATCCAGTTTCACTTTTGACAATTTTTGAATTGACATCATATAAAAAACTTCTAATAAATCAGAATTCATTCTGTCTATCAAGACTTGCCCTTCAGGGTCTCCAAATCTGATATTGTATTCGAGTACGTACATATCTGTTTTATCAAAGATTAAGCCTGAGTATAGTACTCCTGTAAAATTAGCTTTTTCTCTTTTTAAAGCGTTTTTCAAGGTTTTTAGATATTTATCTATTTGTTTTTGTCTATAACTTGATACTTCAACAGGACAAATTGCCCCCATTCCACCTGTATTTGACCCTTTGTTATTTTTTAAGAGTTTCTTATAATCTTTAACACAAGGTAGCGGAAGTAATGTTTTTCCATCCCAAAGCGTAATAAGTGATAGTTCCTCTCCATCGATATATTCTTCAATGATTACTCTATTTGGGTATTCAATCTCTTTATAATTTAAGATGTATTTAGCAAAGCTTTTAGCTTCATTATAAGTATGCGCAATTAATACGCTAGTTCCAGAAGTAGATATCGCTTTTTCGGATTTTATTACTACAGGAAACGTGAAAAGTTTAATAGCTTCTTCAAATTCTTCTTTAGTTTCTATAACCTTATAGTTGGGTGTTGGAATTGAATATTTTTTCATGAAAAGTTTGCTAAAGACTTTTGAACCTTCTAATGTAGACCATTTTTTATTTGTTCCTATTGATTTGATATTATAGTATTTAAAACCATCGACTATTCCTGCTTTTTGGGCATCTTCAGGACCAACTACAAGTAAATCTATATCAAGTTCTTTTGCTTTTTTTACTATTTCAAATCCATCTTCTTGCAGAACGGTGCCTAAATGTTTAAATCCATCATTTGGCTTTGCAAGATATAATTTGTTTAGCATTTTTGATTCAGATATCCTTTGAGCAATTGCGTGATCTCTTGCCCTGGAACCCCACACTAATACGTTTAATTTTTTTTGATTAAACAAATCATTTATTTTTTTATCGAAAATCATTTATTATAATTTAACCTATTATCAGAATATTTTTAGAATAATCTTCGCATAATATTAGTTTATTGGCAATTAATCTTTCAACGCAAGTGTTGCAATATATGATATTATATTATCAAACAAGTTTCAAAAACTGAGGGTTGAGTGAAGTATTGAATAGAACAAAACTACCTATATATTCAAAAAATAGAGAAAAAATTAATTGGAAAGTCCCATCACTTTTTCATTATGATGAAGTTGTTTTTCTTCTTTTTGATTATTTAAAAGAGTTAGGTATTTCTCCAACTATTAAGTCGACATATGGAAGCGTAAAATCAACCTGGGGCGGAGGACGACCTTCTGGCTGGGAAACTGTAAGACGTGAAGATGCTGAGCACATAATTTACAAACATAATGATAATGGAGTTTCTTGTTGTTTTACGTTTAGTAATTTTAATATTGAAGAATCACATCTTGATGATCAAGTTGCAAATTTGTTACTTGAGATTGCCAGCGAGGGTAGTCAAAAAAATTATGCAATTGTCTCTTCAGATTTATTGGCAGATTACATAAAATCAAGGTATCCAAAAATAGGACTTATATCTTCTGTTCTGAAACCAGTATATGAAAGACCAAAAAATCAAGATAATCCAGAATATTATAACAAATTGTGTGAAATATATGATTATGTAACCCTTCGACCAGAGGTTTGTTTTGATAATTCTTTTTTAAAAAAAATTAAGAAAAAAAATAAAATCGAGGTTATAGTTAATCAACCTTGTATTTTTAATTGTCCGTTGACAAAACTTCATTACGATTTTTTTGCTCAAGTAGAACGTGGTGAAAAACTGAGAAGTGAAGATTTTTGCAACAAAGAAAAACAAAAGATTAGTTCTATTTACAAAACCACATTGTTTTCCAATGATGATATGGATAGAATCTTAAAATTAGGATTTAATAACTTTAAACTTGCAGGTAGAAGATACACAAAAGAAATGCTAATCGATATATTTGCATACTATGTTTTTGAGCCAACTGGAGTATACCAAGAACTCAGAAAAATTATTAAAACAAAGACGCTTAATTGATAAACGATAATCAGGCAATAATATAAAAAATAGGAAAGTTCGTGTAATATACTGTGGTAAGATTTTTATTTAGCTTAGTTTTGTTATTCTCATTATCTTCTTCTTGCGTTTTTTCGCAGAATTTTTCTCCAATTGTTGATTACCATTCTACAGAAAATAGTCAGGATGAAGTTGTTGATATCGCAGTCAAAATTGCGAATAACTATTTTTATTACACCATCATTTCTCCAGATAAAATTGTTAAGTGGAAGAAAACTCCAATATGTGTTTTTGTCTCGAATGATTTAAATAAAGATATTGTAATAGAAGCCTTTAAAGAATGGGAAAAAGCTAGTTCTAATTTGCTAAAATTTGAATTTGTAAATGATCCTGTTGCTTCAGATATTAGTGTTTTCAGCGTTGATAAACTAGAAACTTCTGTCGAAAATAGAACGTTTCAAGGAGGTCTTACAAAACCATATTCTATAAAAGATAGAATTTTAAAAGCTGAAATATTATTAATAACTATAAATCCGGTTTCAAAAAAACTTTTAGACAATGATAAAATTTATACAATATTATTACATGAAATAGGTCATTCAATAGGCTTCATGGGGCATAGCCCATATTCTGATGATGTTATGTTTCCCTACCCTTCTTCAAAAAAAATGCATCTTACATCAAGAGACGTCAAAACTCTGCATATGATATACGGGCAAACTAAAATTGATGAAAAAGAACAGAAACAAGTGATGCAACAGAGAATAGATGCGATTAAAAACAATATACAAAAAGATCCTAAAAGCATTATTCTAAGGTTAAATCTTGCCGATTTGTATAGATATAATCGTTCTTTTAAACAAGCAATAAGTGTATATCAGCAAGCGATCCAAATAGATAAAAATGTTTCTCAGCCGTATTATTGCATAGCTATTTCTTATTATTCTATGGGGCAAAAAAAACAAGCCATAGAATACTGTGAGAAGGCTTTATCCATAGAACCAAAAAATACAACATATTTGTTTACGTTAGTTAAAATTCACTCTGAGTTATGTCAATCTAAAAAAGCAAAAGCTGTTTTAGCTGATTTTATTTCTAAAAACCCTGAATTAAAGCAGGATATGTTTGTTAAAAGTGCAATAAAAATTATTAAATAACAATTTTTTCTTTTCCTGTTATTTTTAAATCCAGCATATCTCCTAATATTCGGTCGTATTCAGGAGGGTCATAAGTCATGTGGCCACTGCAAGGGGTAAATGTCATTTCACCAAAATAAATTTTATCTTCGATTTCATTTAAATCTACCCGTACCAGCTTAAAATCTTCTGCTAAAATCTCAGCTAATTCTATCATCAAATCAAGATTTTGAGGCTTCTGTATTTCTTCTGGGAGCATTGGTTGCTCAGAATGAGAAAAATATTGTTTTTGCCAGCTTGTGTTATAGATAGCTCTTTCTGCTTTTTTTTCTTTGTGAAATACAAGATGCTCTATAAATTTTACTTTCCCGTTCATACATAAAAACCCATAGTCGCTTAATATATCCATCTTTGGGTTAACTAGGAATTCTTCAGCAAATATTTTGGGTTGTATGTGCTTGTATTGCATTTCAAATCCATAACTGTAAGCAAAATTAGTGTTAAGCCATTTTGTAAACAACAAATTCAATTTGCGACTAGACTCTTCATCTATTTTCGTTTTATCACCTATGAAAATATTCATCCTACTTGCATGGTTTGTCTTTAATACAAAAGTATTTGGTAGAGATTCAAAGTCTATTTTCTCAAAAGAATCCCAAATGCCATAGATTTTAGGGAACAGGATTTTGTCGGTCTTGCTTTTGACCCATTCTCTTACTTCAATTTTATCCGACAGTTTACCTTTAATTGGTAGGTTATCATATAGTTTTAGCCATTGAATTTTTTCGGATAAAGTTTTTGGATTTTTAAGGTTTAGTGTCCTGCCGGTTCTCTCTTTATAAATTTTTTTTAAATATTTAGGGTAATCTTTTAATTTTAAATTTTCAAAAAATCGTTGAGAGTACATTGCTTCTTGCGGCTTTATGTCTTTAAATATTATTTTCAAAAGTTTTCTTAACATTTTATTATTCTAATTTTATTGATATAGTTCAATATTAACATATATTGGTAAGTTTGTTTCAATTCTTGAAGACCATTATATTGCAGAACTTTACAGATTTGTTATAATATAAATATAGAAATCGAGGTAAAATATATGAAATGGTTTGATGATTTTAAGGTGTTCATTTCTTCTGTTATGCCCGGCCATTCAGTTGACTCTTCTGTTAATATTAGTGTTGCAAATTCAATTCAAGGGATTGATAATCCTACCTTAGATGATTTTGTTGATTCAACTTGGATGGGTGCTAATACAAAACAGTAGATTGCGTATTGTTTAAATGACCAAAATATCAATTATTGTTCCGGTATACAACGCAGAACCTTTTTTAAATGAGTGCATAGATAGTTTAGTTAGACAGACTTTAGAAGATGTTGAAATCATTTGTATTAATGATGGTTCAACTGACCAATCACAAGAAATATTAAATTACTTTTCTTCTATAGATAGAAGAATAAAAGTTATAAACCAATCCAATAAAGGGATTGGTTATTCTCGTAATTTGGGATTGACTTTAGCTTCAGGTGAATACGTTTCTTTTGTTGATGCTGACGATTACGTTGAGCTTGACGCGTATGAGCTGGCATATAAAAAAGCAAAAGAAACTAATTGCGACTTGGTTATATTTAATCAAAATTGTATTGCAGATAATTTGGAAGAAGTCCATCCAGATGTGAAAAAATATTTTGATTTGTCGAGATATTTTGAGGGGCAGGATTATCCTGAAAAATTTAACTATAAGGATGTTAAATCAAAATTGCTTTCAGTTACCTGGAATATCTGGAATAAACTATATAAGAGAGATTTTTTAATTAACAATGATATAAAATTCATCAATACATATTTTCAAGACAGTCCTTTTCATTTAGAGTCGATGATTATGGCTGATTGTGTTACGTTTTTAAATCAAAATTTATACAATTACAGAATGCATAACCCTGATTCTATAACTAATACATATTTCAAGAATCGCAAAGTATTCGACTTTTTTATCGTTATAGATTCAATAAAAAAAATGCTTAAAAAAAGAAATAAATTCGAGGAACTCAAAAGAGAATATATTGAGTTTAAACTGATCATTTTTCACTCTCATTTGTCTTCAATTACAGACGAAAAATTAAAAAATGATTTCTACGAAAAAATGGTCCACTCAATTAAAAATGAAGGTTATTCTCTTGAGGAGTTAAGACAGGCAAAATATGCCTTAGCGCCTGATCATTTCTTGTATACGGATTTATTTGCCTCTAAATACAAATTATCATTTTTACAAATCTTTACCAACAAGATAGCAAAACTATATTTTACCATTTTTAAAGCTAATTAGAAGGGGATAACCCGACTAATCTGCATCATCAAAACAGAATATGAGTAAATATTAATTGGAGAGAATCATGTTGGTTTCTAATTTGTCATTTTTACGTTCAAAAAATGAAAATCCTAGCTTCAAAGCTGCCAGAGTAAATATCCTAGCAAAAGCTGATGAGCACGGATATGTATCAAGATCAGCGCAGTTTTTTGATACTGTCAAAAGAAACCAATCAGATATATTTCAAAAAGCCAGTGATGATAGTACTTTAAACCTCATGTTGTTGCCTGGTGATATTTTTATGAACCCATCTAAAAAGGGTTTTAAAACACATCCTCACACTACTAACGGAGAAATTCAAGCAGAATTTTTGAATGAATCAATAAATGCCGTAAAAAAACTATTAGGAAATAAAGACAATTTTGATGCTGTTTTCACTCCTGGAAACCATGATTTTGACGGCGGAGATAAAACATTCTTTAATCTTATTAAGAAAGTTAATGTTACCCCTGTTATAACCAACATTGATTATAAAAAAACTTCAGCGACTAAAATGATTGATAAGAGTAAAATTTTAAACTCTAAAGTTTATGAAATACCCGATGATAAAAATCCGAATTTAAAGCACAACGTAATGATTTTAGGCGTTACAATTCCAAGTATGGACTTTTATAACCCGGGGCTAATGAAGGGTATGCAGTTTGTTAACAACTGCAATAAAAAAGATTCTCAAATCCTTGAATCTGATTTAAAGGAAACCTTTGATCTTTTAAACAAAAAAGTCCAACGATTTAAACAAGAACATCCAAAAGGTGCAGTAATTTTAATGTCTCACACAGGAACTCCTATCTCTTCTATGATTAGAGGCAATGTCCCGGGTATAAATGAAATTTTAAACGGACATGACCACTTAAATTCTTCTACTCAAAGAGGTATTACTCACATTAGTTCTTTAGGTCAGAACAATGAGATGTTTAAGTCTATCAGACTCAACTTTGACGACAAAGGCGAATTGGATTTAAGAGAAACCAGCACTTATCATACAAATACGCATCCTATTTCCGGAAAAGAACCAAACCCGATGCAAAATTTATACGATCAAACCCTAAAAAAAGATATTGAACCGATTATAACTTTACGTTGCCCGGAAATTGAAGATCAGCTTAGCTATTCAAGTGAAGTAAGATACAAAAACAGTTATCTTGGAAATTATTTAACAAGTTCTGTTAAAAAAGCTTTAAAAGAAATAGATCCTGAGATTTCTGCAGTTGGCATACAGTCTTCAATTATAAGAGGCGGAATTAAAAATGGTTCAACAAATGTTGATCTGATGAAGGTTTTTGATGGAGTAAGTGAAGATCTTTCAACAATTTGTTCAGGACATGTTACTGGCGAAAACCTTGTTGGGCTGGTTCTAGAAAACGTCAAGACAAACATAAAAGCACCGACAAGAAACACAATTATTCACTGGTCAGATATTCAAGTAAATAGAACAATGATTGAGAATAATCCTGATTGTAATCCATATGATGCAATCAAAATCAGAAATAAAGAAACAAAAGAATATGAGAAAATAAATCCTAATTCTAAATACAAAATAGCTATTGCTGAAAAGTATCTTGTAAAAGATGATATCGAGTTCCCGAAAAAAGTTCGTAAAGACTTTAAACCAATCGGTAGAACTTATGATGAATTATTTAGACAAAATTTAGAGTTTTTCGATTATTATATTAAGATTACAGATAAAATCAAAGAACAAAGAATTTTATAATCGAGGATATGTTAATAAATAACTCACAAAAAACATATACCAACACCAACTTGTTAAAGTTCAATCAGTCTTCTAAACAGAAGAGTGTCAATTATAGTGCTTTAGATAAAGATATTTTTATATCTTTTAAATCTGCTCACTCAAATAATTCCCGAAAACCAATAGAACAATTATCAAATAAATTTGATAATAATATTGATATTTTATTTCCTGATATAGATGGAACTATAAGAGATTATGATGGTGTCATTCCTGAAAGTGCCAGAAATGCATTAATCTCCCTTCAAGATAACGGTATTGGTATCGTTATTGCCACAGGCAGAACCTATGAAGAAGGAAAAAAACTCTATTCAGATCTAAAAATTAAACCTAATTATATGATTACTCAGCAAGGTGCAGAATTAGTTGATTCTGAGGGTAGAATAATTTATCAAAAAAAACTTGATAAAGAAGTTGCAAGAAGTATTAATCAAGAGGTAGAATCATACAAACAAACGTATAATTCTGATGTTAAAATGGTTATTTATGTCGATGGTAAGCCGTATTCTAAAGACTGTTTTAAGCTTCCTTATAATTGGGAAAAAATTAATACTCTTGATTCGTTTGATTCATTATTAGAAGAAGATAAAATCCCTACAAAAATTCTTTTGTACGAACCTGATGGTGATAAAAATGACAGTAAAAAGATTTTGCACTTAATAAATTATATGAACAAAATATTACCGTCAAATTATAAGGCGGATAGAACCGCAAAACACTATTGCGAAATTACAAGCCCGGAAGCCACTAAAGGTTGCGCGGTTAAAGCATTGATTCAATTGATAGGTAAAGATATGAAAAATGTTGCTGCAATCGGTGATTCTGATAATGATTTAGAGATGCTTAAGGCTGTAAAAAATGGCTCAGGGCTTTCAATCTCTATGGGGAATGCTCTTGAAAATATAAAAGATATTGCTGAATACGAGACATTGCCTATAGAAAAAGACGGATTTGCTTATGCAATGATCAGTATTATAAAAAACAACGAAAAACTCTCATCTAAAAAGCAGCTTGTCTGATATTTAAGTTATCATTTGTCCATAGCGCCTATTGTATGTTATTATCTTAGTGTCTATTGAGAATTGACAAAAAGCGAAGATTTATGAAACTTGTATTAATAAAACCATATTATGAAGCATATATGCTTACTCCTTCTTTAGGACTCGGTTATTTAGCTTCATATATGAAAAAAAATGGTATTGATGTAGTAATAATTGATGCTGTTAGAGATAATCTATCTAATGATAAGGTTTTAGAAATAATTAGAAAAGAAAATCCTGATGCAGTTGGTATAAGCTGTTTGTCTGCATTTTATTCTCATTGTGTTGAACTTGCCCTTCTGATAAAACAAGCAGGCTTTAAAACAATAATAGGTGGTGTTCATCCAACTTTTCTCCCGTATCAAACATTAATCGATACTAAAGCTGATTATGTTGTTTGCGGCGAAGGTGAAATCGCTATGACGAAACTCGCTTTGAATAACTTTGTAAATGACAATATTCAAGGTGTTTATTCTTTGGAAAATTTGCAAAGTGCAGATACTCCAACTGCCAGAGGTGAAATTGTTCACAATCTGGATGAAATCCCTTTCCCTGACTGGGAGCAGCTTAGACCTGATTTATTTCCCCCTTCTCCAATGGGAACTATCGCAAAGGGTTATCCTGTAGGAATCATTATGAGCACAAGAGGTTGCCCTTATCCTTGTGTTTTCTGTGCAAGTCCAAATTTTTATCAGAAAAAAGTTCGTTTTCGCTCACCTGAAAATGTTGTGGATGAAATCGAATACCTGATTAAAAGATTTAAAATAAAAGAACTTCAATTTATGGATGATAACCTAATCTATAACAGAGAACACGCAGTTAAAATTTGTAATTTGATATTAGAGAGAAATATCAAAATCAATTGGTCTTGTCCTAATGGGGTTAGAGCAGATAAGCTTGATAAAGAGCTTGCTGAGCTTATGAAAAAAGCAGGTTGTTACTTAGTGACTTTTGGTATTGAAACAGCTAATCCTCAGGTTTTATCAAATATCAAAAAAAGCGAAACTATAGAACAAATTAAAGATGCAATTTTTGTTGCAAATAAAGCAGGATTGTTGACACAAGGAAGTTTTGTCCTTGGTTTACCGGGTGAGACAAAAGAAACAATCGAAGAAACAATACAGTTTGCTAAAAAAATGCCGCTTGATAGAGCCTTATTTACGATTATGGATATTCTTCCAGGGTGCGAATTATGGTACAAATACGATGGGATGTTTACTCCAAACCTTAGTTTGACTTCTTTTAATAAGCCGGCATGGATTCCAGAAGGGTTAACCGAAGATTACCTTCTAAAGGCACAAGGAAGAGCGCTTAGAGAGTTTTATTCTAGACCAAAGATATTTTATAATATGGTTAAATATTTAAGATTTACACAGATAAAATTTTTGTTTAGAAGATTGTTTTTATACAAGGTTATTTAGTATCTGCTAAAAATGCTTTTTCGGTGGTTATCTATACCGCCGCTTTTTAACATTCCAAGTTCATCACAGGTTCTGTTTATGATTTTTACTGTCATTGGAAAAGACGCTTTTTCTTGCTCGGATAAAATGCTGAAATCTTGTTGGTAGTTAGCTTCTGCTCCTGCTATTCCAATTTGTTGAAGTTCTTTCATTATCGTGCGGATTGATTCATTTGGATTTTTGTAAAAACTTATTCTCATAGGATGGGCAATACTGATAAGTGCATTAGGCACTAGCTCTCTGACTTCTTCTGCTGTTGGAGTGGCTGAAGTTAAATTTTTGCCTATTATCTTGTCTGAGTTATTGTTAAAAAGTTCACTTATTTGTTCATCTGAAAGACCTTTTTTCGCAAAATATCTTTTTAATCCATCATCAATACAAGGGCCACCTGGGATTTTAATTGCTTTGTGAGTTTCTTTTGCTTCTTCTAAAGATGGCTCGATTCCGTACTTTTTGCTGTCTTCCAAAATAGCTTTAATTAGTTCTATTTTTTCTTGTTTATTATTTGTTATATAGTCATTTAAGCCTTTATCAAACGGGTTAACGCCGTAAGTAAGCAATTCTAACTGCACAGGTTTTTCAAATACATCAGGATTATAATATTTTGTGTTGAATTCAATTCCTGGAACAAATAAAACATCATCCAGTTCGTCTTTGTGCTGAGCTACGTATTTGATAGCTTCTTTTATTCCGCCCATACTGTCGTGATCAGTTATTGCAAAAGTAAACGGCTTATTTTTTACTGTTTTTGAATATTGTTTAACATCGTTGAATAATTCTTCAATCGAGTATGCACCATCAGAGTCTAATGTATGCAGGTGCAAGTTTATTTTAAAAATGCCATCATTTTTGTTTTGAAAGTCTTTACCTACAGAAAAATTCTCAGCTTTTGATGATTTAATTACATCTTTAAGCTCATCTGGACCTGCAATTGCCATAAGGTCTTTTGGATCG
>JAEZOG010000143.1 GCA_023414155.1 Cyanobacteria bacterium OH_CFB_184
TTTTGGATTTTTACACTGTTTTAGAGGAAAAAGTTTTTTCAAAAGATCTAATGTTGCATACATCGCTCTAGCGTTAGTGTATGGTCCAAAATACTTGCCCTTAAGCATATTCATATTGCGTTTACGGGTTACAAGTATCCGAGGATAGTCCTCATCTGTTATTAAAAAATAAGGGAATTTTTTATCATCTTTAAGTAAAACGTTATATTTTGGCTTATGTTTTTTTATTAAATGAGATTCTAAAATTAGTGCTTCTACTTCAGAATTTGTGATTATAAACTCAAGTTTAGATATTTTTGGCACCATAACTTTGAGTTTTTCAGAATCTTTTATTTGTTTAAAATAACTGGATACCCTTTTTTTTAAATTTTTTGCCTTGCCAATGTAAATAATGGTTCCCTCTTTGTCAAAAAACTGATAAGAACCCGGTGAGTCTGGTAAAATTTTTAACTGCTCTGATATATTCATTATACTTATATTCTACACTAAATTTTAGAATAATTATTCTTTACACTTCTTAACTCAAATAATAATAAACACTTTAAAAAAAACAGACCAGTTGATATACTATGTATATAGTATTTATATCATTATCAAAAAACTAGCCAATTAATTACCAAAAGGAAATATAAATGATACTTGAATACAAAGTAAATGAGCATCAGGTCGAAGCTGCGTGGCTTAAGACATTATATGATTTAGTTGAAGAGCTGAATTGTAAGTGTCAAACATATATCGATGAAGCTTACAATAGAAATCACAAAAAATTTGACCGTACCAGAACAATCGAAGTATATGGATCAAATACAATGCTGAGCTGGCTAAAGCTGAGGATGGAAAGATATTCTCACTTTATTTCTAACTTTAATGAAAAACCTGAAATAAAAGCACAATTTATAGAATAAAAACCGAAAAAGCAACGATTATTCGTTGCTTTTTTATTACATATGAATAACTACAAAAATTTATACAGCAATTTTTTGTATTTTTTTGCTATAATATATTGATTAGAGATTTATTAGAATTAAGACTATATGACAAAAGACAACACTGATAGCGCCGAATTTACTTTTTCATTTAAAAAGAACAATATAGATGACCTTTTCCAGAACCTTAGCGAAAACCCTATAGGGATGGATAAAAAGGATTTTAGGCTGACTCTAAGTACAGTGTATCAAATATTTGAGGATGAGTTTGAGGCGACCTTCAAACAGTCAAGCAATATCCTTAGAAATACAGATTTCCATTTTATTTTTAACAAAGATAAAATAGAAGTTTTTGTTTCACCAACAAACAACTTTGATTTCTACCTAAAATCAAAGGGTTCTTTGTATAGATTTACTTCTTCTAAAATGAAAGTTTTAGAAAACGGTGTTGAAGTTGAAAAAGAAGGCTATAAAGTACCTATAGACATAATTTGGGAATACTTTACAGGATTTGATTCTATCATCGAAAACGAGTCTTTATCAGATTCTTTTTATGCAATAAATAAATTCACTCAGTTTATTTTAAAAGCTGTACAGAAGCTTTATTTCTTGCCGAAAGTTGTATTTAAAGATAATTTGTTTACAGTCAAATATGAGCTATACACTGCACCTACGCCGCTATATAACTCTTTACAACAGTTAAAGACGCTTAATATTGAATCTTTCTCGAACAGCCAGAATATATTAAATAAACTCATAGATAATTACTTAAATTACATCATTATGAAATTTTTATTTATAAAATTATCTAAATTTAAAGAATTAAAAGCAGCAGTCTATTTTACTAAAAATATCGATCATAAAAGATATATGCGCTCTGCGGACATAGCCCTTGCTATAAGTGAGTGGATTGATGAAATCTATATTGGTAAGTACGAAATCCGCCCACAGATCGATATTGAAAAAATATCTGATGATAATTTTGACCTGACAGTTAGCATTAAAAACTATTCAATGACTGAAAACAACGTATTATCATTAACAGATTTATATGAAAAAGAACAAGCTTTTGGATTAGATTCAAGCTATGTAAAAGAAATTATCGAAAAACAACTTAATTATGCTTTAAGATACTTTCCTGAGCTTGAGGCTCTATTTGATCAAGAAGATACTTATAAGTTATCGTTGAAGCTGAATGATGTTTATAAAATCATAGCTCACACTTCTTATTACCTGAATAAAGCAGGTATTGAAGTAAATCTTCCTACAAATCTTGATAACATAATTGTGCCAAGAGCATCTATCAACGCTAAAATCAAAGCATCAAGAGAATCAGAACTGTTTGATGCATTAAACAGCACTTCTAGCAGCGTCAGTCTTTCTAGTATTTTTGATTTTTCATACCAAATTGCTATCGGTGATGAAAAAATATCTGTGGAAGAATACGAAGAACTCGTCAAAGATGCAAATGGACTTGTTGCATACAAGAATATGTACATTTTAGTAGATGCAGCTGAATCACAAAAATTGATTGATAAAATCAGAAATCCAAAAATCGACAAAGTATCTAAAATGCAGATACTACATTCATCATTCTCTGGTCAGCTTGGAGAATACGAATTCGACTATGATGAAGCATTTGCAAATATCATAAAAGACATTACTAAAGTTGTTGAAGTCACCCCTCCAGATGGTCTAAAAGCCGAGTTGAGACCTTATCAAGCTAACGGATTAAAATGGTTATATACAAATACTTCTAAGGGATTTGGATCTTGTCTGGCTGATGATATGGGATTGGGTAAGACAATTCAAGTTATAAGTTTAATTTTAAAACTTAAAGAAGAAAATAAACTCAAAAATCCTGTGCTTGTAGTTTGTCCAACAACATTAATCGGTAATTGGATGAAAGAATTAAAAATGTTTGCGCCAGCTTTAAATGCTGAGATTTATCATGGCCCAGACAGAAAATTAAATACAAAAACAGACATAATAATTACTACATTTGCAATTTTAAGAATTGATATAGAAGAAGTTAAAAAGCAAAATTGGGGTATGGTTGTAGTTGATGAAGCGCAAAATATCAAAAACCCTGATACCTCTCAAGCTCTTGCAGTAAAGTCGCTTAAGTCTGATATCAAAATTGCAATGACAGGTACCCCTGTAGAAAATAAACTGACAGAACTTTGGAGTATTTTTGACTTTATAAACAAAGGGTATTTAGGCTCAATTAGAGATTTCCAAAAAAGTTATGCTATCCCGATTGAAAGATTCAAACAAATTAATAGAGCTGACAAACTTAAACTTTCAATTTCACCATTTGTATTGAGAAGATTGAAAACAGATAAGCTGATAATCGATGACCTGCCAGAAAAATTAGTTCTGGATGAATACTGCTATTTATCAAAAGTGCAAGCTGCACTTTACGAAAAAACTCTTGGTGAAATGATGTCTGAAATCTCTAACATCAAAGGTATCAACAGAAGAGGTATGATATTCAAGCTAATCACCGCTTTAAAACAAATATGTAATCACCCATATCAATATATAAAAACAGGAGAGATGACAAAAGACATCTCAGGTAAATGCGAAAAATTGATTTCATTACTCAGTAATATCCTTGATAACAATGAAAAATCAATCATATTCACTCAATACAAAGAAATGGGAAATATCCTTACTTCTGTTGTTAAAAATGAACTTCAGACTGAACCTCTTTTCTTCCACGGTTCACTTACTCCAGCGCAAAGAGAAGACTTACTTCATAAATTTGAAACCGATCCAGAAGCAAAAGTTATGATTCTTTCACTTAAAGCTGGTGGTACAGGTCTTAACCTAACAGCTGCTACAAACGTCATTCACTATGATTTATGGTGGAACCCTGCTGTTGAAGATCAAGCAACAGATAGATCATACAGAATCGGTCAAGACAAAAATGTAATGGTGCACAGACTCGTAACGCTTGGTACTTTTGAAGAAAAAATCGACGAAATGATTAAGCAGAAAAAAGAACTTGTAAATCTTGCTGTATTTGAAGGTGAAAAAACTATCACCGAATTAACAGACGAAGAAATATATCAAATCTTTACTTTAACTGCATAGCACAAAGCTGATTATAGACCTGAAGATATTCTTGTGCGCTTTTATGCCAGCTGTAGTTATAATTCATTGCTGAATTCATCATTGCTGCCCATGTATCGTGGTCATTATAAGTATTTATCGCACATTGTATTGCTTCAAGCATATCCATAGAGTCATATCTCCAGAATTTAAAACCATTAGAGTCATTCAACGGATAGCCGATTACTGTATCATCCAACCCGCCTGTTGCTCTTACGATTGGAATAGATCCATATTTCATAGCGATAAGCTGAATAAGACCACAAGGTT
>JAEZOG010000145.1 GCA_023414155.1 Cyanobacteria bacterium OH_CFB_184
GCCTAAAGATAATCTAGGGAGCCATTCTGATATTTATAATAAAATAACAATTTCTAAAGATCATGTGAAGCACTCTTCTAAAACAGCTCAATTAGGAACAATCGCCCATGAGTTAACTCACTGTAAACAAAATTATGATGTGATTACAAGTGAGGGGTTTGGGCTGGAAGTATTTGCAAAAGCTTTATCTGAAGGAGCAGTAAATAGCAAAATTAAAAAAGGCTTTGATCCTGAATTTATGCTCAAGTACGCATCAGCGAAAAAAAATAAAAAAGTAAATGATTTCATAAGTAAAGCATCAAACGATTATTACAAGTCTATTATTCAAGATTTAAATAAAACGTATTGCAAAATAGATAAAAAACCAAAAATAAAACTAGATATGACAAAACAAAGGGTAGTTAATCAATATATTGAAGCATATAAGACATACTTAACACCAGGTAAATCAAAGGTAAGTCAGGTTCTGTATTTGAATAACTATCTGGAAGTAGAAGCGTTTAAAAATGAACGTAAAATGATGAACGATTATACTGCATTTTTATTGTTTTTGAAAAAAATAAAATATGGTGATAAACCCGCTTAGTTTTTTTCTTCTATTCTGTTGTTTTTCTTATTGTGCAAAATGGAGCATATAAAGGCAGCACCCACTATTACAAGCCCGACCATGCCGGTTACGACTTCTGGTACTTCTTGAATTGTGCTATAGAACATAATTAAAGCTAAAAAGCCTATTGCCCAGTGTGCGCCGTGCTCTAAGAACAGATATTGTTTCAATGTTTTTTTGTCGACCATATAAATTGTCAAAGATCTAACGAACATCGCGCCGATTGCTAGACCAATAGTAATAATTACTATATCTTTACTTATCGCAAAAGCACCTAAAACCCCGTCTAGCGAGAAAGATGCATCAATAAGTTCAAGGTATAAAAACCCTATAAATCCAAGCTTTGCTGTTTCTCCTGCGAGATTGGCTTTTTGTTCTGCTATAGTTTCAAGAAGATTGCTGATACTATCTATTATCAGATATAGAATTATCCCCGCAAAGCCAGCCATAACTACAGCTAAACGTGATTCTTCAGGTAAGTGAGCTTGTAAAATTGATATTGATACCAAACACACAATAACTTCTATTGACTTGATTTGACTGCAATTAATCAGTGGCTTTTCTATCCCTGTGATCCAATGGGTGGTTTTGTCTGCATTAAAAAAGTAACTTAAGAACAGCATCATCAAAAATGCGCCACCAAATGTAACAAGCGGTGCGTGGACTTCATGAAGGTAGTGAGCATACTTATCTACATCGTATAGAGCCAATTTTGTAACTGCTAAAAGCGATAATCCTGAAAATGCAGCAACTACAACAACCGGGAATAAAAATCTCATCCCAAATACAGCAATAGCAATACCCCAGGTAAGAAATCTATGTTTCCATTTTTCAGTCATTTTTTCAAGTTTAATTGCGTTAATAACCGCGTTGTCAAACGATAGGGTCACTTCAAGAATAGATAAGAAAATTACTATAAATAAACAAAGGAATCCGCTTCCGTGATGAGATCTTTCGCCCCAAAAGAAGGCACAAATCAAACCGATAATTGTCACTAAAAACGAACCTTTAAAATATTTAAGCATAATCCACTGACTCTCGTAATTCTATATTTCAATACAGAGAAATTATAGCAAAAAAATAGGGCAAAAAACTCATTTTCTTGCCCTATTTATAAGTATTTTAGAATTTATTATGCGTTACCGGCAGTGCCTAAAACTTGCATTTTGTGTTTAACAAGTTCTTTTACAGCAGTTCTTCCAGGTCCCATATATTCTCTTGGGTCAAATTTAGCAGGTTCTTCAACGAAGAATTCTCTGATAGTTGAAGTCATTGCTAATCTTAAGTCTGTATCGATGTTGATTTTCGCAACACCATTTTTAGCTGCAAATGCTAACATTTCTTCTGGAACGCCTTTTGCGTTAGGTAATTTTCCGCCGTATTTGTTGCATTTTTCAACAAGTTCTTGAGGAACAGAAGAAGCACCGTGAAGAACGATTGGGAAATCGTATCCAACAGCTTCATTTACTGCTTTTTTGATTTCAGCTAATCTATCAAAATCAAGTTTAGCTTCGCCAGCGAATTTGTATGCGCCGTGGCTTGTTCCGATAGCAATAGCTAAAGAGTCACAACCAGTTTCTTTAACGAATCTAGCAGCTTCTTCAGGATTTGTGAATTTAGCATCAGCAGCAGAAACGTTTACGTCATCTTCGATACCAGCTAATTTACCAAGTTCAGCTTCTACAGAAACTCCTCTTGCGTGAGCATATTCAACAACTTGTTTTGTTAAAGCGATGTTGCCTTCTAAATCGAATCTTGAACCGTCGATCATTACAGATGAGAAACCGCCGTCGATACAAGATTTACAAATTTCAAAATCTGCACCGTGGTCTAAGTGTAATGCTATAGGTACTGTAGTTGTAGCTAAAGCAGCTTCAACTAATTTAATTAAGTAAGTTTGGTTAGCGTATTTTCTAGCTCCTGCAGAAACTTGAAGAATGATTGGTGATTTTGTTTCTTCAGCAGCTTCAGCGATAGCTTGAAGGATTTCCATGTTGTTTACGTTGTAAGCACCGATTGCATATTTGCCTTCTAGCGCTTTTTTGAACATTTCTTCAGTTCCAACTAGTTTTCTTTCGCTCATTTGCGTCTCCTTGTGTTTTAATTTACAAAATCAAATTTAACCCAAAAATAAATCATTTACAACTAGAGTTTTATGTATAAGAATAGCGGGCTAATAGATAGAAACCTTATTACAAAGACTTAATGCAAAAGAGTATAGTTATTTTGAGGATTGTTGATGGTTACCTGACTTCTATAACAAGGTTTGTGAACTCAATATCGTCGTAGTCTATGTATGCAGTTTGAAACAGGTTTTTTCCTGCTTTTATAGTAATGTCATTGTGATTCCCCTGTGAAATCAGTGATTTTGGGATTTTGATTTCCTGACTGTCGCCGTTTATTTTTATGTCTGCAATTTTGTTCCCGTTACAGTATACCTCTGGAGGAGCTGCATAAGCGCTGGTTACTTTTGATTGACCGAGTTGTCTTGCAGTCATTGTATCTATCCCGATTATAGAACCTATAACCAAATAGGCATTTTCTTCAGGTTTAATTTCTTTTATTAAAAAGTTTTTTGAATAAAATGGACCTACTGATTTTGATGCAAAGTCCCCTGCATTAGCTGAGTTAGCCGAAAAACTGTCATCTCCTAAGTGAATAAGATTAGTCTCTACTATTACATCTTGAGGAGTGGTTTTTTCAATCCCTATTTTTAATGGTCTTATCGTTGAGTCACTGTTCAATGTCAATGAATACGGGCGATATCCGTCTTTATTGACTGACATAATTGTAGGTGCGCTTATTCTTGTACCTAAGTCAAACCTGCCTTCTTCATCTGTTTGAGTTGAGTAATTTTTTGTTGGCAGGTGTATTTGCGCATTTGAAATT
>JAEZOG010000168.1 GCA_023414155.1 Cyanobacteria bacterium OH_CFB_184
TGCAGTAGCACTGATTTTTTTCACAGGATTATTTTGGGGAAATTTACCCTCTAACACTTATGAGTCAACGGTTGTAAAAATCCTTCCTACAGCAACAGAAGCAACAAAAACATCAGGTTTGCAAGCCGGAGATAAAATATACTCAATAAACGGCTCAAGAGCAGTTCTTCCTGTTGTTTTATCAAAATACGTTAATTATTCAAGATTATTTGATGGAATGGTTTCTCCCTCTATAGTTGATAAAAAAATAGAAGAATTGAAAAAATTAAACCCGACTATAAATGAAGAAAAAGCTATTCCAAAAGGAACAATAGTTTATTTGCCAGAGTTTTTACCTGAAAAACAAATAAAATTTACCAACGATGAAATAATTGGTTTTGAAAAATATAAGAGCGACGAGTTTCCATTATCTGAGGATCAAATTAAATTAAGAGATAATATTTATAAAAATAAAAAGTTTACGGTTAATTCACCTATATCACTTTCTGATATTGCAATTGCTGCTTCAGATACTTATAAACCTATTTCTATAACTGTATTGAGAGATGGACAGCAAGTCGAATTAGGAACAATTTATGCAAATGAAAACTCGTTAATAGGTATAGAACAAAGTATAAAAGAAATATTTGTTCCGACAAAAACTCCAAAAGAGTTGGTTAAAAACACTTTTGGCTATATCGATTATAATTTGAAATTAATGACATACGGTTTAGGTAAACTTTTAACGGGAAGAATACCAATTCAAGAGATGCACGGTATTGTGGCTATCACCAAAATAGGATCTGATGTTATAAGCAACCAAGGATTATTCAAAGGGCTTCTTTTAACAGCAATAATAAGCTTAAACCTTGCAGTAATAAACCTGCTTCCTATACCAGCTCTCGATGGCGGGCATTTGTTCTTCTTAATTTTAGAAAAAATAAGAAAGAAGCCCCTTAACGAAAAGGTTATGGAAGCAATCGGAAATATCTTTTTCTATACTCTAATACTATTGATGATTTTGATTATAGTTAATGATGTTTTTGCACTTGTAACAAAACAAATTTAGCTAAAACCAATTGCTTTTAAAAAGAATTTTCCACCAGTTTTGATTGTTGGTTTTCTTTTTAAGCTTTTGGGTTATAGAGTTTAGAATTTTAATTATTTGATTATCGGTCAAGTTAAAGTGAATTTTAAGTTCGTTTAGATACTTAAAAATATATTTTTCTGCTTTTTTATTGTATTCAGCTTCTTTTTTGACCAGCAGCGAATTTTTCATGTCTACAAACCCCTATATTATAAAATGATAAAGGTTAACGGCAAAAAAAACATTGCTAAAAAGTCGAATATAAGACAATTTAAAAAGCAGGTTGAAAACCTTTTATAATAAAAATACTGGTTATAACAAACTACCCTATAGAAAGTCCGGCACAAAGATTTATTGATTGTCCTGTTATTCCTTTTGATTCTTCAGAAATAAGGTATTTACAAAGGTTAGCAACTTCATCAGGGTGAACAAATCTTCTTTGTGGAATCATATCTATTATTTCATTTTGAGAAAAATCTTCTTTTAACCCATCATTGTTTATTAGGTTTGTATCAACCCAGCCTGGATTGATAGTGTTTACAGTTATGTTGTTTTGAGCAAGTTCAAGAGCCAGTGATTTAGATAAACCAATCAAAGCTGATTTTGTCATTGAATATAATGAGGCATTTGCTTCTCCCACAACGCCAGATATAGAGCCAATGTTTATAATTCTGCCCCAATTATTTTCTTTCATTTTTGGAACGGTTAATTTTATCAATTCATATGGGGTTTCAATGTTTAGCTTTGTTATGGTTTGAAGTTCATCTTCTGTTGTTTTTTCTATCGGTGCATATATATATTCACCAGCGTTATTTATTAAAATATCAATATTTCCAAGTTTTTCAACAGCTTTTTCAAACAAAAGCTTAACAGAATCTTTTTTACATAAATCAACAGCATAGAATTCTTTAATAGAAGTTGTTTCTATTATTTTTTTTAGTTTATTTTCGTTTCTTCCTGTCAAAAAAATATTATGACCTTCTTTTGCTAAAACCAGTGCAATAGAAAGACCAATTCCTTGAGAGGAGCCTGTTATAAGGATATTTTTATTCTTTTTCATAATACATATTTGTTATAAATTCAAAGCAAGCTTCTCTTAGCTTTTCTAATAGTTGCTGTTTTTGGGTTTCTTCCAAATTTTTTAATAGCTCAATACAAGTGTGAAGGTGGTAGTTTTTGTCATACCATCTGTTGTACCTGTTTGGGCTGTTTTTATTTAAAAGGTCTATCGTAGAGTCAATGTTAATTAACCCAGAGTCCATTATTATTTGTATGAAATCTTGAGCCAAAAGCTCTACAGATTCTGGATCAAGAGTTTCTAAAAGGGTCATAAACTCTTTTAATAAAGGATCTTTATCGTACCATCTTAAATATTTCATAATACATTTATATCATATTTATTAATCTTAATAAACAAAAAGGTTAACCCGGTGGCCAAAGCATAGTTCTTCCTGCAAGTATGTGCAAATGAATATGAAAAACTGCTTGTCCTGCTTCTTTTCCAGTGTTTATAACGGTTCTGTATTCTTTTATGTTTAATTTTTTTGTTATTTCTTTAACGCCTGATAACAGTTTTCCTAAAAGAGCAACATCATCAACTTCGTTCAAAGATTCATAATGTTTTTTTGGAATAACCAGAATATGTACAGGAGCCTGTGGGCTCAAGTCATTAAAAGCAACGACATCATCTGTTTCAAAAATTAATTCAGTTGGGATTTCTTTGTTTGCTATTTTACAAAAAATACAATTTGAATTTGTCATAATACCTCTTTTTCTTTTACTATATAACATTTTTTCTGAGTTTACAAAAAAGAAAGTCAAATGTTATAATTTGTTTATCCAAATGCAGTATTTTTCAAGATTGTTCCTTGCAAATATGAAAGGAACAAAAATGGGAAAAACATCGAAAACAAAAACAGTTACTCTTCCATCAACAACACAAAGCGTATTGACTTTAAATGGCAAACCATTAGTCGAAACGAGCATCAAAGACAACAAACTTTATTCAAATTATTATTATTCTCCAGAGGAAGAAAAGTTGAACAAGTATGTTGGTGAATCATTCTTGAGCTCTTTACCTAAGGTAAATTCATTTTTGCCGGAAACCATTGCAAATATGGATTCTCAAATTAGTGCATATACTCAACAAGGAGTTAATTCAATAAATGAAATATACACTCCAATGATTACAAATCTTGAAAACGATATCGCATCAAGGTTTGGAAACTTTGACAATTCTATCTTTATAGACAACCTAAAAGGCATAGAATCAAGCAGGGCAAAAGCAGTTAGTGCTTTATCTCAAGATGTTTTAGCTAAAAGAAACGAGCTTGTGAATGATGAGCTTGAAAATCAATATAATTATTTGAATTTTCTTGCAAATTATCAAAATCAATCGTTTCAAAATATGCTTAATGCATCTAAGTTCAATCAATCCAACTTGTCTTTAAATACAGATTATTTAACAGACTATTATGGTTCGAAAAATTCTTCAAACCCATCTTGGAGCCAATTATCCAGTTATCTTTCGACCTTGACTAAGTTGTTGTAGGTTCTTAAAAAACAACAAAAGCCGATTTTTTGTCGGCTTTTGTATTGTTTTTATTATTGTTATATCATTGATTTATGGTAATTAAATACGAACTCGATACAATCTGTGCAATTGCTACTCCGCTGGGTGCTGGAGGGGTTGGTAT
>JAEZOG010000193.1 GCA_023414155.1 Cyanobacteria bacterium OH_CFB_184
GACCACAACAAAGTTTATGAAATAGCTGTTAAATACAACGGTGAGATACTGGGTATTGGCAAAGGAAAATCTAAAAAAGAAGCTGAAAAAGAAGCCGCTATGGATGCCAGTATAAACTTGGGCTTAATAGTGGAGGGAAAATGTCAAATATAATTGTTGCTCCTTCAATTTTATCAGGGGATTTTGCAAATTTAGGTTCAGACATAAAAATGCTTGAAAAAGCAGGAGCCGACTGGATCCATGTTGATGTTATGGATGGTCATTTTGTGCCTAATTTGACAATAGGAGCCCCTGTCGTTAAAGCTTTAAAAAAAGTTGCATCTATTCCACTTGATGTTCACTTGATGATAGAAAATCCGCAAAAATACATAGATGATTTTGCAAAAGCAGGTTCTGACATCATCACAATCCATTTTGAGGCAGTAAAACCAAACACTGTTGAAGCAATTAAACAAATAAAAAGCTATGGAATAAAGGCAGGTCTTTCAATAAAACCAAAAACTTCTCCTGAAGAAATATTCGAATTTTTACCGCTTCTTGACCTTGTGCTAATAATGACTGTTGAACCAGGATTTGGCGGTCAAGAATTTATGCAAGATTGCGCTGAAAAAATATCAGTAATAAAAGAAAATTCAGATAAAAATCTGATAATCGAAGTTGATGGCGGAATAAATGATAAAACCGCAAAAATATGCCAAAATTTTGGAGCAAACGCATTTGTTGCAGGAAACTATATTTACAAAAGTTCTAATGTTAAAGATGCGATAAATTCTTTGAGGTAAAAATGCAAAATATTAAAACATCAGACGGGTTAATTGATCAACACATTCATGGCGCTTTTGGCGTGGATTTTTGCAACTGCTCTGTAGATGAGCTAATAGATTTATCATTAAAATTGCCTCTTAATGGTACTACGATGTTTTTTCCTACTTTAGTTACGGATACTGTAGAAAATTTAGGAAAACAAATCCAAGTTATTAAAAAAGCAAAAGAAAAACAGCCAAAAAACAGCGCGCAGTTAGTGGGGATTCATCTTGAAGGTCCATTTATAAACTCAGAGAAAAAAGGCATTCACGATAAGAATTGCATTTTGAAACCAAGTTTAGATGAATTTAAAAAGATTGAAGATGACATTATAAAAATCGTCACAATAGCACCGGAATTAGATGATAATCAACAATTATGCAAATACCTCAAATCAAAAGGAATCAAAGTTTCAGCAGGTCACACTCTAAGCACTGATATTTCTTGCGCAAATCAAGTTACACATCTATTTAATGCTATGGGGACAATAGACCATAAACAAGCATCAACTGCGACTCTGGCTTTGACAAACGACGAAATTTATACAGAAATAATTGCAGACAGCATCCACGTTAATGATGAAGTATTAAAACTTGTATTTAAAATAAAACCTGAAGACAAGGTAATTTTAATTAGTGATGCCATCCCAATTGCTCATAGTAACCTAAAAGAAATGGTTTTCTGCGGCGAGAAAATATATCTGGCAGAGAATAAAGCAACAAATAAAATGGGTACAATAGCAGGAAGCGCAATGCTGCTAAACGACATCATCAAAAATTTAGTTTCTAAAAATATTTTGAGATTTGAAACAGCGATAAATATGGCTACTAAAAATTTGCAAAATTATCATAACCTTAAAAATAATGCGATTATTACCTGGGATGAAGAATTAAACATAAAAGAAATAAAATTTTTATAAACAAAAACGCCCTAAAATAGAGCTTCTCCATTTTTTATTTTCAAATTTGCAAACTTTTTTTAGAAAAAAAGGCAATTTTTCTAACGCAAAATACTTTATATAAACACAGGGAATGAAATTTTTAAAAGGGGTAAATCACTCAAAAGAAATATATTAATCATTAATGATTTTCACTTAAAATTAATGATTTAAACAAGGTTAAACTCTCTCTCTCTTAATATCCTCGTGTTTATTTGATGTTTGCAACTGCAAACATTTTTTTTTGCAAAAAATTTGATGTCTAGTTATTAGGCTTTTTTACATAGAGATTAAGAGCAACATTTTTATATAAAGAAAGCTCATTTTTTAAATTGTAAGTTTCTTTATTAAGCTCATTAATTTTGTATCTTAAAGTTTCGTTTTCTGTTTTACATCTAATAAGTTCTACAACAACATCATCCATACCATCAAGTTTCTCGTCCATTATGGCAGAAACTTTTTCTGTTATGGCAGTTTCGATACTTTTTAAGCTTTCGATAAGCTTAACCATAGAAGCATTTTCGATTTTTTCAGATTGAACAGGAGCTTTTGTTTGAGCTTGAATCATTGCAAGCTTAGCCTGAAGTGTATTTTGTTTGGTATTAGTTGGGACATTTGACATTTTTTTCATCATTTCCACATCATCTCTCGTGAAATAAGTAAGACCTTTAGAGTCTTTCTTAGGCTTGATTGAAGCTGCTTTACATAGCTCTTGTATTTGAGAATTATCTATTTTCAGCATATCTCTAATAGACTTAGGGCTGATTAAATTATTATCTTTATTGTTTTGTTTGTTAAACTCAGTTTTCAAGATATTTCCTTTATTCCCAATTTTCAAACTTAAGAGTATTATATTTAAAATTTTGTATAAATAGAACAAAATACTAACTTATCTTTACAATAAATTAGTATTTTATAAATATTTTAGACCCGTTTGGATTAAAAAGTTATCCCTGATTAACTACTCATCAGTTCAATTGCTTGCTGTAAGAGTTGTTTATTAGTTTGGATAAGTTTATTTGAAAGCTCTATTTGCATTTTGGCTTGTTGATAATAAGTCAAGTTAGCTTTAAAATCGACGTTCGACATTTCTATCAAGCCACCTCGAACTTCACCTCTACCGATTACAGGGGTTCCTGATTCAGCTGTTTCAATAAACTGCCCCTGATTAACTTCATATAATCCTTGAGGATTATGGAAATTCATAATTGCGACCTTATACAATGGTGTTTTAACTCTGCCATTATCGGCTTTACCATATAGTATGCCATCGCCTGCAAATTCGAATTCATCATATTTACCAAGGTATTTACCGTTATTTGGATCTATCCAAAGTTTGATATCTGTTGTAGGAAGAGAAACAGAACCACCATCTAATGCTGAATCAGCATAGATATCAGCATCTACAGGTTTAGTTCCCTTCATTATTTCGCCTTTGTCATTCAAAATATATCCTTGAACGTTTTTGCCGTCTGTCGTTTTATAAACACCTTCGCCGTCAAATTTAAATTCGCCCAAACGTGTATATGCGACTTTACCTTTATCGTCACGAATAACAAAGAAACCAGTTCCCTCTAAAAAGAGATTTTCATTAGATGTCCCGGGACTAGATTTACCCTGGCCTACATTTCTAAGCGGTGAATCTGATATAGAACCTTCTAAAAATGTTTTAAAAGTGGTCTGGCTTTCTCTATAACCTGGCGTATAGATGTTCGCTAAGTTTTCAGTAAGAGAGTCTACCCACGACGCTGTTGTTTTCTGTACATTTATGGAAGTAATAAATGAATCGTTCATCTGTTACTATTCTCCTTTATTTTTTCTTTTATCTTGCTGTTTGTGTTGTCTGTATGACAAATCATTGTATGATAATTCCTGCTCATCAAAACGTTGTTTTAAAAAGGGAATGTTGTTTCGTAAATAATTTTCAACTGCTTTATCACCCGGAATGAACTCAGCACTGACTTTACCATTTTTGTCGACTCTCAAAATAACAGAAACGTTATTATCAAAATCAAGTCTGACGGGTTTTTGTGTTTTAAAAGCATCATCCACCATTGTCATTAATGCTTTTGAAACATTTGCAGACTTGTATGTTGTTATTTCAGCTGCTTTATCGAGCTGTAATAACGATGCATTCATATCACCTTGGACGTTTAAGGCAAATTGCCCATTTTGAACCATATCAATAAAGAATTTTGCATCATCTTTATCAATAGTGAATGTATCATAATTAAATGCAGATTTTATATCTTTATCTATATTAAAACCCATAGTTCCAACGGAAGAAATAAGGTTATCAGACAAACCGGTAGTTGTATTAAACGGGAAATTAAGCATTTCTTTAAAAGGGACATCACAAGTAGCGAGGATCTCTTCGTCTCCTTTTTGAAGTTCGACGTTATTTACTTCTTGTGTCTCATTTTTGTTAGAGGAACTAACCTTCATTGTGATATTCTCCTTCGATTAATCTTAATTCTTCAAGTAATTCTTCTTCGTTTAGGTCTCGTGTTTTTGCAAAGTGTTTTTGTACTGCTACTTCTGAAAGTCTTTTTAATTCTATATTTTTTTCTTCGTCTTGATATACTTCATAGGCTCGTTCTTTATGTTTTTCCAGTACTTTTACAGCTTTTTCCAGTTCTACTAGTTTTTCTTTTTCCATTTCAAGCACTTCTATTGCTTTTTGCTTATCGTCTTCTAGTTGTTCTCCTTTTTCATAAAGGTGTTTTAAGAAATTATCATACGCTTCTCTCATCATAAAATCTGATTTAAGCATATTTATTCTTGTTGAAGAGATTTCCTGATTATTTTTGTCTATCAACCCTTCTATTCGATATACTTCTTGTTGAGCCTGTTGAACAACTTGTAATTGTTCTTCCTTTTTTTTGATACGAAAATCAAGTATTTTCTGTAACCTGTAACGAAAAGGCATAGTGACTCTACTCTATACGAATACATCTATATTATTAAGCATTTCTTCTTATATCGATACATCCGTTTGAATGAATTACACATAGTTTTTAACGATTTAAAAGAAAAAGTCAATTCAATACTGTATTCAAATTATATTAGCTAGACTATGTTTTTTATTCAGGTATAATATAACTATAGTGTTAGAATATCAGGGATTCTGTAATGGCAAATAAAAACATAGATTTTAATAGCGACATCGCTCAATATTTTGGAACAAATGAATTAGAAACAGAATTCCAAATTTTAGACTACGTAAGCAGTGTAAATGTTTCTTGCGGGTTTCACGCTGGAACTCCACTGGCTATAAAAGAAACAATGCGCAAATGCAAAGAAAAGAATATATGCATCGGGGCCCACATAGGCTTCTATGACAAAGAAGGTTTTGGCTACAACCCGATAAACCTTACAGAAGATGAATTAGAAGCAAGTATATTGTATCAATTAGGTGCATTGTATGCCTTTACAAAGACTTTTGACTTATCGTTAGAGCACGTAAGACCTCATGGTGCGATGTACAAAATGGCAGCTGAAAATTATGAATTTTCTTTATCTATAGCAAAATCAATACAAAAATTCGATAAATGGTTAACATACTACGGTGCTGCAAACGAAAATCTTGAAAAAGTAGCACAAGAAACAGGCATAGTGATAGCAAGAGAGATTATTGCAGATAGACCTTATACTGCAGAAGGGTTAATAGACTTTGACTCTGAAGAAAAAATATCTCACGAAGCTACAATAAACAGAGTAAGAACAATACTTCACTCATCACAGATGAAATTAAGCAATGGAAGCTTTGTAACCATTAACTGTGATACAATACATTTTTCTGCTAAAACTGAAGCGGATATTGAACTTGCAAAAAAATCAAGAGAAATTATCACCCCAACACCTGTAAACTATAACAAAGTTGAATCTGCTGGTTGGGTATAGGAATTAAGGCACAAGAGGTAATTAAATTGAGAAGAATAAGAAACGTAATAAAAATGCCAAAAGATGCTGGCTGGCTATTACCGGGATTAGAAATTAAACGTTGGTTTTTAATAATCATAATAGGCACACTCTTTTCTGCTGTAGGACTTTGCATAATTTTAAACTTAAGGCCTATATACTTTTTAATTAACTTGATTGTAAAAATAGCGCAAACTGTTCCAACAGAAGTCATTGGTGCAATATTTATTCTAGGTGGCGCTCTGTTCTTTGTAAAAGGTTGGCAAAAAACAAACTATTCCATATTAGATGCTCACACGGACAGAACAAGACATGCACTTCTTGAAGATTTATACAGAAGAAGAAAATTAAATAGAGGTCCAAAAATCGTTGCTATCGGCGGAGGAACAGGACTATCTACTTTATTAAAAGGCATTAAAAGAATTACGAATAATATCACAGCTATAGTTACAGTTGGTGATGACGGCGGGAGCTCAGGCAGATTAAGAGAAGAAATGGGTGTATTGCCTCCAGGTGATATCAGAAACTGCATCGCAGCTCTTGCAGACGATGAAGATTTAGTTACAGAACTGTTTCAATACAGATTTAAAACAGGTGAAGGATTAGAAGGACATAGCTTTGGAAACTTATTCCTTACAGCATTATGCGCAATTACAGGCGACATGGTCAGCGCAGTGAAAGAATCCTCAAAAGTTTTATCTATAAGAGGAAGAGTATTACCATCTACAATCGATGATATGAGATTAGTAGCAGAAATGGAAGATGGAAGCATCATAAGAGGAGAATCCAATATTCCTGAATCTGGTAAAAAAATAAAAAGACTATTTACGGAACCAGAAAATTGCAAACCGCTTGAAGATGCAATCCTTGCAATACAAGATGCAGACATCATTATTTTAGGCCCTGGAAGCTTATATACAAGTATCATTCCTAACATCTTAATAAAAGATATTACAACCGCAATTGAAAACTCTAAAGCTAAGAAAATATACGTTTGCAACATAATGACTCAGCCTGGAGAAACAGATGATTTTAGCGTATCTGACCATATAAAAACCATACTTGAACACGCCGGCAACAAAAAAATCATCGATACAGTACTAATCAATGACTATTTAACAGATGATGTAATTCAAGCTTACAAAAAAGTTAATTCAACACCTGTTCTTGTGGACAAAGAAAATATCAAAAAACTTGGAATAGGAATAGTCAGAAAAAGACTAATAGAAGACAATAAAGATAGTCTTGTCAGACACAGTCCAAACAGAATAGGAAGAGCAATCTACTATTGGTTTAGAAAACAAGGAAAAATAGAAGAGTAAACTTATGTCAATTCAAGCAAAAGAAAAACCGGTTACGGTTAGAACCTTTATAAAAAATAAACAAACAAAACAAAAAACAACTATGTTGACAGCTTACGATTATTCAACAGCGAAGTATGTCGATGAAGCAGGAATAGACTCGATATTAGTTGGTGATTCTCTAGGGATGACGATGTTAGGCTATGAAAACACCCTAAACGTTACAATAGAAGAGATGAAAATATTCACTAGTGCAGTATCAAGAGGTGTAAAAAAAGCTCTAGTTGTAGCAGATATGCCTTTTTTAAGCTATCATGCATCAAAAGAGCAAGCTGTTTTAAACGCAGGTGAGTTAATCAGAGC
>JAEZOG010000212.1 GCA_023414155.1 Cyanobacteria bacterium OH_CFB_184
ATCCTGATCCACCATAACCATACCTGAAGGCATACATCTTAGCATTGCTGCAGCTTTTCTCATTGCTATTTTTCTCATATAAGAAACGCACATTGAAGGCTCTGCTTCTCCTGAAATCAAGGCTTTAGCCAGTTCTCTACACGTTGAATAACCACAGCCACCACAATTTAGTTCATCAGTTTCTTTGTGTTTGCCTATTTTTTTCATTGCTTTAATTATGTCTATAACAGGATAGTCGACTTCTTCAATAGGTTTTGCTTCGTATTTTTCTTCAACAATTATTTTCGCTTGTTCAGGGATTGAATCTCTTTGGGTTACTTTTGATAAAATGTTTGAGGTAACCAATATCCCTGCTTTTTTTGTTGAAAGACAAGGACCAGAAATGCATCCACCAGCGCAAGCAAGAGCTTCAATGAAGATAGTATTTTTTAATTTATCAGGGTTTAAACCTTTTAATGAATTTTCAAATGTTTCAATAGAACTGATGTTTAATAATTGGACGTCTTTGTTGATACCTACTTTTTTTATTGTTTCATTCATCCCGCCTTCAATAGGATACATAGCTCCTTCGTAGGCTGCTTCTGGAACAAAGGTATTGTTTTCGTCTTTTTTTATTGCTGTAAGGTCGATAAACTCTTCGTTTATCCAGAATTTTAATTCTTCAAATGTCAACGAAACATCGATTAGTTCAGGGTGTTTGTCCGCTTCATTCTTTTTCGCTATACATGGACCGATAAATACAACAGCGATGTTATCTCCGTATTGTTCTTTTAGCATTTTTGCATGGGTTATAGCAGGTGAAGCTATAGGGGTTATGTTTTTTGCAAATTTAGGTTTGTACAATCTTATATAATCGACAATTACAGGGCATGCGCTTGAAATGTGAAGCTGGTTTTTATTTTCTTTTAACAACTCTGCTGTTTTAATCGAAACTTCTTGAGCGCCGAGTGCTGTTTCACTAACTTGAGAGAAGCCTAATTTTCTAAGAACCCCTATCATTTTTGCAGAAGAAAAGTCAAAAACTCCTGACCAAGTTGGTGCAAGAGAAACATAGACTTCTTTTTGTGCTCTAAGAAGGGTTTTTACTTTTTCTATATCGTATCTTACCCTTTTTGCATTAGCAGGACATGCTTTTACGCAGCTTCCGCATGCCAGACATTTGTTGCTAAGAATCGAAGCGTGCCCGTTTTCAATTTTAATTGCTTTGACGTGGCATTCTCTTACGCACTTGTAGCAGTCGTGGCATTCGTTTTTAAGGGTGTATACAGGATATAGGTTATTCATTTTTCAATATTTCTTCTAAGTCGTTAATTGTTATGTTGTTGTATTCTTTTCCGTCTATTATTATATTTGGTCCTTTTGCGCAATCTCCTTCGCATCTAGAGCCTGCAAGTTCGATTTGAGCATCTAATTTATTGTTTTTAATATATTCTTCTATAAATTCAAGATTTTCCATATTTCCTCTGGCAAAGCACGAGCTTCCCATGCAAACTGTTATTTTCATTCGGTAGTGTCCTTCTTTGTTTCGTGATTTATTTCACTAATTAATGTTAGGTTAAACAAAAACAAAAATCAATATCTCCTTATAACTCCATTAATAATAAGAAAAACTTCTTTTTGACATTATACTTCATTAGTGAATAATTTCACAGTAATTTGCTATTTTGTTTGTATTTTTTTGTAAAAAAAGATAAACCGATTAAGGTTTATCTTTTAATTTTGTATTTTTATATTTATTTTTAATTGTAAAAAGTTAAAGATTCTCTGTAGATGTTTTCAACAATTTCTTTTGTTGCTTCATTTGGTGCAACAGAAAGAAGTGTTCCAAGTGATGGTGTGTTAAACGCTAAATCTACAAGTTTTGGAAGGTCTTCTTCAGAAAATCCTTCATCTTTTAGCTTAGATTTAATACCAACGCTTATTAGCCATTTTTCAAGTTCTTTTGCACAATATTCGCCATTGTCAGGATTTGCTTCTAGTCCTGGAATAATAGGAGAGAGGATATCAGCTAAAGTGTTGTATTTTTCTTTATAAATGTATTTAACAACTGCAGGTAATAGCATCGCAAGACCTAATCCGTGTGCCAGTTCGTGTTTAACAGCACTTAAAGGGTGTTCTAAGGCGTGAGTGTAGTGTAATAATCCATTATCAAAGCTAGAGCCTGCTATCATTGAAGCATAGTGAAGGTAATAACGTGCTTCTAAATCACCAGGATTTTGAATTGCTTTTGGTAAATATTCAGCAACTAATCTTATCGTTTCTTTTGCAAGAGTTATGGATAATGGTGAAGCCGCCATTGATGTTGCCGCTTCAATTACATGGTTTATTGCATCAACTGATACAAAAACGGTTTGATGAGCCGGCAGGAAAGATGTTAATTTAGGGTCATCAATCGAGAATGTTGGGTATATACAATCATATGCAATTGCTGGTTTGTAATCTTTTTCTGTGATAGTTGCAACTGCAAATCTGTTAGCTTCTGTACCTGTTCCATGGGTTGTGTTGATTGCAATAATCGGCACTGCAACATCAGGAGCGAAAGAAAATTCATATAATTCTTTAGCTGTTTTGTTTGGATATTTTATTAATATAGCAACACTTTTTGCTGAATCTATTGCAGAACCGCCACCGATAGCTATTACTGCTTGAGCACCAAATTCTAAAGCTTTTTTAGTAGCTTCATCTATTTGAGTTGTAGTCGGGTTTGGAAGAATTCCTTCAAAAACAGTGTATTCAATTTTGTTTTCTTTTAGAGCTTTTTCTACTA
>JAEZOG010000265.1 GCA_023414155.1 Cyanobacteria bacterium OH_CFB_184
GTGTTTGTTGGGCGTGTATAATGATACCCAGAATAATACCAGCTATCAAACCAAAAAAGATGTGTCCATTTCGCTTAATTCCAAGACCTAAAGCAATCAGGACCTGCATATGTAATTTCATAATATACCTCGTAAACTTATATTCATAAATAGCGATTTTAATTGTACTATTTTTTCAAAAATAAGACAACAATATAAATAGTTGATATTTTTGTTCAAATTACAATGATTTTTTCAGTTTTTATATGAACAAATTGTGATATTTTTATTAATAATGAATTTTGTAATAAAATATAATAGAAAAAGTTTAGCAGGATTTTATTTATGAATTTAGAAAATAACCAATATCATTTTATTGCAATTGGCGGAATAGGAATGAGCGGGTTAGCAAAATATTTATTAGAAAAAGGCATCAACGTTACAGGATCAGACATTCAAGACAGTAAATATGTAAAAGCCTTAAAAGATCTTGGAGCAAAAGTATATATTGGTCATGATGAAGAAAATATTCAGGGAACACCAACAATAATAGCAAGTACAGCTATAAAAGAAGATAATGTAGAATTAAAAAAAGCTAAAGCATTAAATCTTGATGTATATCATCGATCTGATTTGTTGCAAAAGATAGCAAAAGATTTTTCAGACAATGAAAAATCAACATTTATAGGGTTTTCTGGCACTCACGGCAAAACCACTACCAGCGGCCTATGTTCATTCTTGCTAGAAAAAGCTGGATTAAAGCCATCCTATGTTGTTGGAGGTATCATTCCCGAGCTTGGCGACAATGCCCACTACGGCAGCGATGATTACTTTGTAGCTGAACTTGATGAATCAGATGGAACAATTTTAAAATATCAACCTGATATTAACGTTATAAATAATTTAGAAGTTGATCATTTAGACTTTTATAAAGGCGGTTTTGATGATTTAATAAAAACTTTTAACATCTACCTTGCAAACTTGAAACCTGACGCAAAAATTATAATAAATAGAGATTGTGACGGAAATAAAGAACTAATAAAACAAAATACGCAGAATAAATTTATTACATTTGGGCTTTCTGAAGCTGATTATACCGTTGCGAACTTGGAATATAAGGATTTTGGCTCCAGTTTTGATGTTGTAAAAAATGGAGAAAATCTCGGAAAAATAAAACTTTCAGTACCGGGAAAACATAACGTATACAACGCATTATCAGTTTTCGCAGCACTGTATGAATCTAATATTCCAATAGCCTCATTCATCAACCACTTCGATGCGTTTACAGGTATGGGGAGAAGATTTCAACTTGCTGCAGAATTTAACGAAATAAAAATTGTTGATGATTATGCACACCACCCCAGTGAAATAGCAACAACACTTGAAAGCGTAAAAAATGCAACTGATTATAGAGTAGTAGCTGTTTTTCAGCCGCATAGATATTCAAGACTAAAAGGGCTTTGGAACGAATTTTTAAATTGCTTTAACAATTGCGACAAACTCATAGTCCTAGACGTTTTTGCAGCTTCAGAAACACTAATAAAAGAAGCTGACTCTAAAGCATTTGTAGAAACAATAAATCATCCTGATGCAACTTACCTAAAAGGAAGTATGGGTGAAGTTGCAGACAAGTTACTCCCGCTATTAAAGCCATCTGACATAGTTTTGACCCTTGGTGCAGGTGATATAACAAAGCTGGGGGGCTTATTACAAGAAACATACAATAAAGCGCATAAATAATGGAACACAAAACTAACTACGAACTAAAGAAACATACAACTTTTAAAATCGGCGGAACCGCCGACAATGTCTTTTTCCCTGAAACAGAAGAAGAATTTATCGATCTTTTAAAAGAAAAAGACAACCCTGTAATACTTGGAAGCTGTTCTAATATTCTGATTTCTTCATCGGGTACAGACAGAAATATAATAATTACATCAAAAATGACAAGCCATACTTTTGAAGAAAACAAACTTCATACAGCTTGCGGGACAAAAGGCCCCCTATTATCTAAAAAATGCGGAGAATTGGGGCTAACAGGGTTTGAATTTATGATAGGATTTCCTGGAAGCATCGGCGGAATGCTCTGCATGAATGCATCTGCTCATAATCAGGCTATTTCAGATTCTTTTGTCGGTTGCAAAGTTTTTGATTTAGATAAAAAAGAAATTCTAAACTTAAATAAAGAAGATATGATTTTTGAATACAGAAAATCTGTTTTTGCAAAAAAAAATTATATATTAATTTCTGCAGACTTTGAATTTTCTAAAACAGAAAAAGAAAACATTTCTGAACGGATGAATATGAATTTGGATTTTAGAAAATCAAAACAACCATCCTTGGCTCTTCCAAACGTAGGAAGCATATTCAAAAACCCTAAAGATAATTCTGCTGGAAGGCTTTTGGATGAAGCAGGGGTAAAAGGACTGCAAGTTGGCGGTGCAAAAGTATGGGAAAATCACGCTAATTTTATTGTTAATTTTAATGATGCAAATTCTAAAGATGTTTTAAATTTGATGTTAAAAATGTATGATATAGTTAAGAATAAACACGAGATAGAACTTCAGCCTGAAATCAAATACCTGGGCAATTTAGACAAAGAAGAAGAGAGAATATGGAAATTATTAAATCAAGAAAATACTCAAAAGACACAAATATAGCAGTATTATACGGTGGATTATCAAGCGAAAGAGAAGTGTCGCTAAGATCCGGAAAAAACGTATATGAAGCACTGCTCAGATTAGGATATACAAACGTTCTTTTGCTGGATGTAGATAAAGACGTTGCGCAAAAATTAGCAGAAAACAATATAAAAGTTGCATACAACGCTCTTCATGGAAAATATGGCGAAGATGGCTGCATACAAGGTATTCTTGAATTATTGCAAATCGAATATACAGGATGCGGTGTATTCTCAAGTGCAACTTGCATGAATAAAGACCACACAAAAAATATACTCAAAAACTTTGATATACCTTTAATAAAATCGGTTTTAGTAAAAGCAGAAGAAGATGTTGAAGAAAAGGTCAAAGACTTAAAATATCCACTGATGCTAAAACCTGTAAGTGAAGGTTCTAGCATTGGGATGTACAAAGTTAACACCCCAGACGAGTTAAAAGAACTTTTCGACAAATCAGCTGAATGCAAACAAGACATTATGATTGAAGAATTTTTAATTGGCATCTGCGCAACTGTTGGTGTTTTAGATAATGAAAACTCAACTTTTGCCACTGAAATTCTTGAACTAAGAACAAAAACAGAATGGTACGATTATGAAGCAAAATATACTCACGGCTTAACGGAGTTTATTTTACCTGCTGAAATTTCTTCTTCTATGACTCAAAAAGTTAAAGAAATTGCAATCAAAGCCCACAAGGCGTGCAGCTGTCAGGGCGTGAGCAGAGTAGACTTTTTAATAGTAAATGAAATCCCTTATGTATTAGAAATAAACACGAGCCCGGGAATGACTGATTTAAGTGATCTTCCAGCTCAGGCTAAAGCTATGGGGATTTCTTATGACGAACTTGTGCTAATAATATTAAATAATGCAGGCTTGAATAAGTAAATGGAACACAATGATGCAATAAAAAGACGAATAAAACGAAATCAAATGCAGCGGAACGTGAGAAGAAGCGAGATAGCATTAAAAAGGTTCTTTTCATTAATTCGCTTTCTCTTGATTGTTGCAATCATTTTTCTTACTTACAAACTAGTTCATTCATCGCACTGGTACGTTAGTGATCTAGCTTTTAAATCACCAAAAAATGAATACTTAAAAATTGTCGGTAACCAAATAACTCCTGACTACAAAATTCTAAACGCCTTAAGAAGAACTGAAATTCCTAAAAAACCTATTTATCTAATAAAAACAAAAGAAATGGAAAAACAGATTCTTCAGATTGAACCGATAAAAAGGGTTTATATAAGAAGATTTTGGTGGCCCGGCAGATTTACTATCTTAGTTGAAGAAAGAAAACCAATCTTGATCATTTCTCCATCTGAAACAGTAGCACCAATTGCGTTTTTCGCTGAAGGCGGTAAACTAATTGGTAGAGAATATCTACCACTAAAAAGCAACTTTAAGCCCACACTTATATTAACGTATGGCAACAAAGGCGACGATTACAGACGCTGGAATGACTCAAAAATAAAAATGCTTGATAAACTGGCAAAAAATCTATCTGCGTATTCTGGTGAAAAAGTTCAATATATCGACATCAGAAACCCTCATGATGCTTATGCCCAGCTTACTTCAGTCAAATTAAGATTAGGCGAATTAGATGCGACAGTATTTAAAAGAATACAATCAATAAGTTCGATCCTTCCACAGATAAAAAGTTTCAACAAAAAAATCAAATACGTTGACTTAAGATGGGAAGAAACAAATTATTTAAAACTTGAATATGACAACGGTACAAGTTCAAGCATTGAAACCAAATCTGCTCAAAATAGCAATAATATTCACTAGCTATATTTTCAAAGAAAATTGACTCGTGAATTCAGATAAGAACTAACCTCTTTAACGAGTTGCATATATTAAGACAACTTAATTTATCCACAATACCAGTTGCATTTAAAATTTTATATTGTAGAATAATTAGGTCAGAAAATTTATACCCACAATAAAACATGCTTATAGGATGGCTTGCGCAAACAAACCAGAGATTTCCTATTGGAGACATGTTTTTTTTATTTTAAAAATAAAATTACTAAATGAAAGGCAATAAACGTGGAAGAAACAAAAGTAAAGTCAAAAAAAAGAAAAATTGAAACTAAAGAAGAAGCTCCACAATCAGAGTGGAAAGAACAAGTAATTCAAATCAGAAGAGTTACAAAAGTAGTTAAAGGTGGTAAAAAACTTAGCTTCAGAGCTGTTGTTATTGTTGGTAACAAAGACGGCCAAGTAGGTGTTGGTTGTGCTAAAGCCGCTGAAGTTATTGTAGCTATACAAAAAGCAGTTGCTGACGGTAGAAAAAACTTAGTAACTGTTCCTATATTCAAAACAACAATCCCTCACCCAATCACTGGTATTTCAGGAGCTGGTAGCGTAATGCTAAGACCTGCATCTCAAGGTACAGGGGTTATCGCAGGTGGTGCTGTTC
>JAEZOG010000004.1 GCA_023414155.1 Cyanobacteria bacterium OH_CFB_184
TAAAACTTGTCTGAATTTAACTTTATCTTTAAATAAGTTTATATAATCAGGTAGTTTTGTAAACTTAAGATTTTTATTTATCCAATTGATTGAATTCTCTGAATTGCAGTATAGTATGTTGTTTTTATCTTTAGTAGCTGTGCTTATAGCTTGTTCAGTAGATAAAACATCTATTTTTTTAGATAGCCATTTCTCAGTATCATTTGCTGTGCTTGTAACTGCATATTTGTTTTCGATTATTGTATTTAGTAATAAGTCTGAAATGTAAGGTTTATCTATTATTATCATCTTTTTTATCACATTATTTGTTCACTAATCAAGTCTATCACAAAGAAAAATATGATTTTCAAATGGACCTAGTGAATTGAATGAAATAATCTGTTTAATTCATTTATTTAAAATGCTGTTTTATTTTACCAACTATATGTTATAATCCTTTTAAAACATTGGAATTATTTGGAGTAGTGAGTTTATGAATAGCAAAAAAATGGGTTTAGACAAAAATATCATTATATTGATTTTAGTTGTAAGTGTTTTGATTTTTGCTTCGTCGGTAACCATTGCTCTTATAAATGTCAGAAGTGCTATGCTCATTGAATCTCAAGAGAAAATCTCTGAGGTAACAGAAATAGCATATAATGTCGTTCGTGACTGTAAAGCTAAAGCTGATAGAGGTTTAATAACACAAGAACAAGCTAAAGCCCTCGCCGCTGATACAATAAGCAATTTTAAGTATCAAGGTTCAAATTATGTATGGGTTCAGTCTACAGATAATAAGTTTTTAATTCACCCTACAAAAAAATATGGTGAAGATGGTTCTTCACTAAAAGATGAACATGGTGTTCAATTCATTGTTGAGCTGACAAATTCTGCAAAAGAAGGAAAAAATTCTTTTGTTGAATATGAATGGCCTAAACCTGGGATGTCCGATAATAATTTGTATCCTAAAATTGCAACTGCAAAATTAATACCGGGTTGGAATTGGGTGCTCGCAACAGGTACTTATATCGACGAAATAAACCAAAAAGTAATAGCAACATTTTTAAGCATCTTTGTTGGAAGTTTAATTTCAATGGTTGTTATTATTGTCGCTGTTCACCTTACTTTTGTTAAAAGGCTAACAGGTACTTTAAATAACATTACAAATGGCTTGATTGCCAGTTCTAACCAAATCTCTGAAGCTTCTTATCACTTGGGTAATGCAAGCCAACAAATCGCATCAGGCGCGATGGAACAAGCTGCTTCTATACAGGAAGTGTCTGCTACTCTTGAAGAAACTTCGTCTATGGTTCATAAAAATAATGAGAATACTGATCAAGCTGCTATTCTTGCAAGAGAAGCAAAAGAAGGAGCTTATAAAAGCTATCAGGAAATGGATAGAATGATGAGTTCTATGACCGAAATCAAATCTTCAAGCAACGAAATTTCTAAAATAATTAAAGTAATTGATGAAATTGCTTTCCAAACTAATATATTGGCTTTAAATGCCGCTGTAGAAGCTGCAAGAGCAGGTGAAGCAGGTAAAGGATTCGCAGTTGTTGCAGAAGAAGTAAGAAATCTTGCTCAAAGAAGTACTCAATCAGCTAAAGATACTACTCAATTAATAGAAAGAAATATTACTCTTTCAGAACATGGCGTAGATATTGCTAATGGAGTATATGATTCTATTTTAAGCATCGATACACAAGCTAAAAAAGTTAGTGAATTACTAGATGAAATTTCTGTAGCGACAAAAGAACAAGCGCTTGGAGTTGAACAAATACATTTAGCGATTGCTCAAATGGAACAAGTAATGCAATCAAGTGCTCAAACTGCTGATGAAACAGCTTCAGCTTCTCAAGAATTGCATTCTCAAACAGCATCAATGAATGATATGGTAGATCAAATGTCAGAGCTAGTTAATGGTTCAAATAATAAGTACATTACGGCTACAAATCATAAACTTTTAAACGATAATTTAAGTAGATAATTTTATCCCAATAGAAACAGTTATCCCTAACATATAAAGGAGTTAGTTATGAATAAATGGCAGATTGGTATAAGTAAACAAATAACTTTGCTAATGGTTGGAGTAAGTGTCATTGTATTTTTATTCTCTGTGACGCTGGCTGCACATAGAATAAAAGATTCTTTGATTACTGCATCAAAGTATAAAGTTCACGAGATTATAGAATTGGCATACAACGTAGTTGCCGATTATAAAGCCAGAGTAGATAAAGGTGAGATTACAGAAACACAAGCTAAAGATCTGGCACTTAAAAATTTAACAAAGTTTAGATATCAAGGCTATAACTATGTTTGGGTAAATGATTTTAACGGTAAATTCCTTGTTCACCCTACAAATCCTATTGGTTCAGATAGTTCTACATATTCTGACGTCGATGGTAAATATTTCTTTAAAGAATTAACTGAACTTGCAAAGAGTGGTAAAAGCGACTTTGTATACTATAAGTGGAACAAACCGGGGCAAGCAAAAGACAAACAATTCCCTAAAGTCTCAACTTCTAAAGCATTTGCAGAATGGAATTGGGTACTAGCAACAGGTGTATATATTGATGAAATTGATGATATGGTTGCAAAAAGTATTCTTCAAATATTCTTATGGAATTTAGCTGCATTGATTGTTGTTATTGTTGTGACTCAGCTTACTTTTGTTAAAAAATTAACATCAACAATGAATCAGATAACAGATGGTTTGATGATGAGCTCTAATCAGATATCAGAAGCTTCTTATAATTTAGAGTCTGCTAGTCATAATTTGGCTGAAGGAACTACTGAACAGGCTGCTTCGATACAAGAAATTGCATCAACGGTTGAAGAATCTGCTTCTATGGTTCAAAAAAATAATGAGAACACAAACCAAGCAGCAATTTTAGCAAGAAACGCAAAAGAAAATGCTTATAAGAGTTACATAGAGATGGACAGAATGATGGATTCTATGAATCAGATCAAGAATTCCAGCAATGAAATCTCTAAGATTATTAAAGTTATCGATGAAATAGCATTCCAAACAAACCTGTTAGCTCTAAATGCCGCTGTAGAAGCTGCAAGAGCAGGTGAGGCTGGTAAAGGTTTTGCAGTTGTTGCAGAAGAAGTAAGAAATCTTGCTCAAAGAAGTACTCAATCTGCAAAAGATACTACAGAATTGATTGAAAATAACATTAATCTTTCTGAACAAGGTGTATCAATTGCTAAGAAAGTACACGAGTCAGTTTCTGAAATTGATGGGCAGGCAAAAAATGTAAGTGAGTTGTTGGATGAAATTTCTGCAGCTACAAATGAACAATCAATAGGTATTGGACAAATACACAAAGCTGTTTCTCAAATGGAACAAGTAATGCAGTCAAGTGCACAAACTGCAGATCAAACAGCATCAGCATCTCAAGAGTTGTATTCTCAGACAGCTTCTATGAATGATATGGTTGATAAGCTTTCTACAATAGTCAATGGAAATAATATTTCACCATCGTCACACCAAAACCTATTGCCAAGAGGCAGTAAATCTAATTTATTAAACGATAATCTATCAGATTTCTAAATAACAAAATATAAAGCGGCTATCAGTAGCCGCTTTTTTATAGAATAAAAATAAGGGAATTAATTATAACTCCCTTATTTTATTTTTTATTTTATAAATATTCTATAAAGTGAATATATTTTCTGATTCTTCAGTTATGTTTTTATTATTTTTGTTTGTATCGTAGTCATTTTCTTCAGATAAGAAGTTCTCAAGCTGCTTTTCAAACTCCTCAACTGCTCCATCTAATATTAATTGCATATCTTGTAATGACTGGTATATTTTTGCCGTTTCTTCACTAGATTTACCTGCTAGTTCACGGACTTTCTTTGCGACAACATCAAAGCCTGTTCCTGCTTCTCCTGCATGGACAGCTTCAATTGATGCATTCATTGACAGCAATGAAGTCTGAAAAGAAATATCTTCAATTGCTTTGATAATTGGATCAAATCTTGAAAGTAGATTCTTTGCATTGAATTCATTTACAATAAGTTCTTGGAATCTGCTTACTGCTTCTTTTCTTGCTTCTAAGTTAACTTTTAGAAGTTTTGATTGATAGTAGTGGCAGTTTTGCGGTTTATTTAAGCCGTTGTATATTGCAATCGCCATATCTTTACAGTTGCCATAACCGCAAGAAGAACAATTTTTGTGATCTTCTTCTGTTTCTTTAAGCATTTTTTTATAGATTTCATCAAAGCTTCTTTTTGGAACATTCGTAACCAAATTATGGTTAGATCTGTTTAGATACGTTCTGTTGTATAAACCTGGTCTCCAGTATTGATTTAATGCATCATCGATTTTTTCTTGAATGATTTCATCTCTGCTTTTCTCATCGATTTCACCATTTCTTATTTGTTCTAATTCTAGTGGCGTCAGGTATTTTTTTTGCATTAGTTTTTTTCTGCGTTCGATGTATGCTTCAAGAGTATCAACTGACATTTCTTTTGCATCTGTACCAGTACCGCCGTTACAACCTTTTTCGCAGTTTAAACAGTCAACTATAAGAGGAGCTTTTTCTCTTATAATATCTTTTGCAAGATTGTCTAGATATGGGTATATTGTATGTGAACCTTCGATTTTTCTTATTTTTTTTCTTACTTCAGGTAACCATCTTGCTGCTGTTTCTAGTAATCCGCCCGGAGTTGAGAAAAGCACAGCTCTTTCAGCTGGAGGATTGTCATAGTCGACTCTTGGGTGTTTTTCAAGCGCAATATAATTATCTTTTAAGTATTCCTTGAGTCTGCTCATTGTTATGTTGTACTCACCGTATCCGGTTGCTTCAAATTCTCTTTTCTTAGCGATACAAGGTGAAATTACTGCAATTTTATGATCTGCATATTGAGGATAGAATTCCCTGATCATTTTTATTGTATGTAACATTGGGCTGTCTGCAGGAGCTAAATATTCAAGTAATTCAGGTCTATATAATTCAATATAGTTTACAATTGCAGGACAAGGTTGTGCAATTACTGTTTTAGGATTGTTTTTTTGAATATGATCTAAATAGCTTTTTACAGTTAACTCTGCGCCAAAACTTACATCAAAGTTAGCGCTTATTCCTTTTTCTTTTAGCCAACCGTTTAGGTTAAGGTATGTTTCAGGAAAGTTAGCGGCAACAGCAGGTGCGATAATTGTTATCATCTTGGTGCCGTTATTGAGATCGTATAAAAATCGATCAAGATCATCAACAATCACTCTAGCACCCCATGTGCAAGCTTCTATACATTGACCGCAGCCTATGCATAATTCGTGGTTGATTTTTATGTGGTCATCGCTTCCATCGTTACAAAATTTTGATGGACATGCTGTTATGCATGCATGACAGTTTTGACATTTTTCTTGAATTACATCAACAACTTTAGATAAACTCATTTTAACACTCCATAAACTTTAAAATAAAAAGTTCAAAATTAATCATATGTCATTATACTTTATCTTATTATAGTTTATTTTGAGAATAATGTATACTTTGCATGTATTATTTATTCCTTTACCCTGTATGCCTTGATTTACTTGACAGTATCTAAAAGAAATGACACAATTAAACTAATTCTAAATTCAATGTTCGGATTGTATGATTAAGATAAATGCATTAGATTTTTTACATAATAAACAGTTTGGGGTTGATGTTTTGTCAGCCGACGGAAGTTTGATATGTCCTGCAAATCAAGAGGTAACACCTGAGAAATTACTTGAATTGTATTTCAAGGAAATATATGTTACTGAAGTTTTAGCAGAAAAAATCACAGAAGAAGTTAGCGATACTGACTATTTAACCCAAGATGAAGCTATTGAAGAAATAGATGAAAAAATAGGTTTTGATATAGAACTGGCAAACAGAGTTGTTAAACATTGTATAGATTTGGCAAATTTAATTGGTATAGCTGATGATATTAAAGCAGATTTAGAAAAAGCGGCATATTACCACAATGTTGGTAACATTGAGATGAATAAAAGCGATCTGTTACTGC
>JAEZOG010000019.1 GCA_023414155.1 Cyanobacteria bacterium OH_CFB_184
GAACAGATGTAAACATGCTAGATGCGATCGCTAAAGGCGCAAGTGAAGGTATGAAAGTATCTTTAAATGTAATTGCTATGATTCTTGCTCTAATCGCATTAATTGCTATGGTTGATTGGTTCTTGGCAAAAATCGGCTTCGGCTTACATCATTACTTACAAATAAACTTAATGTTTATGGGAATCGACTTAGACCATTTATCAATGAAAATGATATTAGGCAAACTATTCTCAATATTTGCATTTATGATGGGTGTTCCATTAGACCATGCCAGCCTAATCGGCTCTTTATTAGGAACTAAATTCATCTTAAATGAACTATTAGCATACGTTGATTTAATTTCTATACAAAATATCATCTCGCAAAAAACATATGTTATTTCGGTATTTGCGCTATGCGGATTCGCGAACGTCAGCTCTGTAGCAATACAAATCGCAGGTATCGGAGAACTTGCTCCTAACCAAAGAAAAAACCTTGCGAGAATGGGCTTTAGAGCATTGATATGCGGAACTTTAGCATCATATGTATCTGCTTGTATGGCAGGCATGTTGGTATAAATTAACATCTTAAACAAAGAATAAAAGAACTAATAAAAAAAGGTAAATATATTATTTACCTTTTTTATTTGAATAGTTTCATATTTTCTGCGTAAAATTCATCAAATCTGTCTTCGAAAATACTTATTCTCATTTTTTCCATAAGTTTAACCAAGAAGCGAATATTGTGAATAGATAAAAGAATAGCCGCATTTGATTCACCTACTCGGTACAGGTGCCTAATGTAGGCTCGAGAGTGATTTTGGCAAGCATAACAATCGCACTTATCATCAAGCGGTCTAGAATCTCTTTCAAACTCTTTATTTTTAATAATTTTTCTTCCTTCGTGCGTAAAGAATGAACCGTGTCTGGCGTTTCTTGTCGGTAACACGCAGTCAAACATATCAACACCAAATCGAACGCCGTCAAGTAAATCTTCAGGAGTTCCAACACCCATTAAGTATCTTGGTTTCAACCTAGGCAATAATGGCGCTGTAAGTTCAACAAAGTGATTTTTGACATCAGTAGGTTCACCAACACTAACTCCGCCGATAGCATAGCCTACAGCGTCAAAAGAAGATACGACTTTTGCAGATTCTCTTCTTAAATCGTCATAAAATGCACCCTGACAAATAGGGAACAATGCCTGATCCTCACGAGTGTGAGCATTAAAGCATCTTTCGAGCCATCTATGTGTTCTTTCCATAGCTTTAACAGCTTCTTCGTATGTGCACGGATATGGTGCGCATTCATCAAAAGCCATAGCTATATCAGAGCCTAAATCTTGCTGGATTTCCATAGAGATTTCAGGGTTGATATAATAGCTTGAACCTGTTTTTGGATCTTTAAATTTTACGCCGTCTTCTGATATTTTGCGAAGGTGACTTAAACTAAACACCTGAAAACCACCTGAATCAGTCAATATAGGCTTATCCCAATTCATCCACTTATGAAGACCGCCAAATTCTTTAATTAACTTGTTACCAGGTCTTAAAAATAAATGATATGAATTTGAAAGAATAATCTGAGGCTTTGTTTCCTTTAAATGATGGTTTGTCATCATTTTAACAGCAGAATTCGTACCTACAGGCATGAAAATAGGTGTTTCGATTGTTCCATGAGGAGTGTGAAAAAGACCGGCTCTAGCACCGGTTTTTTTACATTCCTTTAACAGCTCATATTTAAAATTAGTTTTGCTCATCAATAAAGTTTTCTAACGGTGTTTTCCAATTTGTACATAGTTCTTCCGGAGAGAAATATATAGCGATTTCTCTTTCTGCACTAGCATTGCTATCAGAACCATGAACTACATTAAATTGTTTTGTTTGAGCAAAGTCAGCCCTTATGGTACCAACTTCAGCATCATTTGGCGTTGTAGAACCCATTATGTGTCTAACGCCTTCTATAACATTTTCACCTTCTAAAACCATAGCAATGATAGGTCCTGAGGTAATAAATTTGATTAAACCGGGATAAAAAGGTTTATTTACATGTTCTAAATAATGTTTCTCGGCAATTTCCAAAGTGGGTATCAACATCTTAAGAGCAATGATTTTATAACCTTTGTTCTCAAATCTCTTAATAATCCTTCCTATTAATCCACGTTTTACAGCATCGGGTTTAATAGCAACAAAAGTTCTTTCCATGTCTTTCTCCATAACTACCAACTTACATTAGACCATAGAATTAGTTATTTTTCAAATTTTATGAAAAGATTTATTTTCACGAATAGCGTGATTTTTCAGCACATTTAAGGTAATATTGTATAAGAAGATTTTATGGGGTGATTATGGAATACAATAATAAACTTGAAAATGCTTTAGAATTAATAAAAGATGCCAAGTATGATGAAGCAAAGATACTTTTAACTGAAATAACAGAAGCAGAACCAGAAAATACAGAAGCTATAAGATCTATGGGACTATGCAATGTTAACCTTAACGTTCTTGATGAAGCTTTATCAAACTTTAAACATTGTATCGAGAAAAACCCTGAAGATGCACTTGCGCTATATTATTACGGAACAATTCTTGAAATGCGAAATGATCTTGTTGGCGCTAAAGAATCTTTCTTAAAGGTTATAGAGTTAAGAGAAGATTACGCTGATGCGTATAAAAGTTTATCTGTAATATATTTAAAACTTCAAGAAAATGAAAAAATAATTGAATTTTCAGAAAAACTTCTTAGCCTTGCCCCGGATGATTATCAGGCATACTACATAACAGGAATTGCTAACATGGCTTTAAAAAGGTATGACAACGCCATAGAATTATTCCAAAGAGCAATAGAATTCAACCCAATCCACGCGGTGCTATACAACAATCTTGGTACAGCGTATATGTCTATTCAAAGCATAGACCAAGCTATAGAAGCTTTTGAAAAAGCTGTTGAATTAGAACCTGATGCTCCTGTATCATTCTATAATCTTGGTGTGTGCAATCAAATCAAAGAAAAACACACGGAAGCATATTCATTCTTTAAAAAAGCATATGAACTTAGCCCAACAAGCTTTCACCTAAGCTCACTTGCAACTTCTGCATTCAATGCAAAAATGTGGGATGAATCAATCAAGTATTACAATGCTTTAATTGCTGCAAACCCTGAAAAACAAAATTTTCAATACAATCTGGCATGTGCTTATCAAGCTGTAAAAGATTATCCAAAAGCGATAAGCATTTTAGAAAATTTAAATATAATAAATACAAAAACGACTCAAATCGCAGAAAAATTAGCAGAGATTTATATAGAATCAAATAACCTTGAAGCTGCAAAAAGCATCTACTCTAACCTTATGAACAAAGGAAAAGTCTCTCCTGAAATTTATTATCAATACGCAATGTTATGTGCAAAAACTGACGATATGGACAAGGCTGAAAACATATTAAAAAAAGTTCTGTTATTAGAGCCTAAAAATGCAATCGCACACAAAGATTTAGGGGTCATATACCTTGCAAAAAGGCTATTTGACTATGCAAAAGATGAACTATTGAAAGCTTATGAACTTGATCCAGAGAATCCAATCATAATATTTGAACTTGGAAATTACTGGAACTTGATGTCTAACAACCAAGAAGCACAAGTATATTACGATAAATTGATAACAAAAAATCAACTAGATTCTCAAATGTATTTGCCAATCGGGATAAACCTAATTGCACTAAATGATTTTGACAGAGCAAAAACGATTTTAACAGAGTCACTTTCTAAAAATCCACAAAATACTCAGGTGCTTCATAACCTTGCAAAAATATACTTCCTAGAGAAAAAATACGATGTGGCAAAACAATTGCTGGAAGATGCTTACTTTATCGAGCCAACAGCAGAAGCTGCAAACTCTCTGGCTTCAGTTAAATTTGAGATTGGAGAATTTGAAGAAGCATACAATTTATATTTAAAAATTCATCATTTATACCCACAAAATACATCAAACTTAATAAATTTAGCAAAATGTAAGATAAAATTATCTGACAATAAAAAAGCAAAAGAATATCTAAAAGAAGCTCTGGTACACTTTCCCGAGTCTGAAGAAGCTCAAGAGATATTAGACAGTCTTCAATAGTTTGTCACACCTAAAAATGTCTGATATCATTATATTAAGAGTGCATTTGTGGGAAAAAATTGATGGTTAAAAGAAAAAACATATTAATTGAATTACTAAAATTTGTATGGAGGAAAAAAGCATACTGGATTTTACCTGTAATAGTTTTTCTTATTTTATTGATTTTCCTTATAGCAGTTGGGTCTTCACCTGTATCACCATTTATTTATACAATTATTTAGGTATCAATGATTAAACTAAAAAATTATCAAAAAGCAGGAACTTCTCTTGCCATATTACCAATTATTCCTACTATCCTGTTCTACAGGCATGGGTTTGAACAAGCAGGAAAATACATTATCGTGGGATTTTTGTTTGCTGCTCTTATTTGTTTTGCAAATCAAAATGCAGGAGAAAAAATATATAAATTTGGTAAAGCAGCAGGCAAAAAGATCGGTCATTATCTATCATTAATAGCTCTATCTATAGTTTATTATCTAGCGTTGCTTCCTACTGCAATTTTGATGAAATTGATAAAAAGAGACAGGCTCAAATTAAACAAACAAAACACAAGTTCATACTGGAAAGATCTTAAATTAGAAAATAATTACGAAGATCAATTTTAAAGGAAAAATATTGACATATATATTAGGAATAAGCGCATTTTATCACGACAGTGCAGCGGCGTTAATAAAAGACGGCGAGATCATAGCAGCTGCTCAAGAAGAAAGATTTACCCGCATAAAGCACGATAGCGAGTTTCCAAAACTTGCAAGTGAATACTGCCTTGAACAAGCAGGAATAACAGCAGAAGAACTCGATGCGGTTATTTATTACGAAAAACCACTTTTAAAATTTGAAAGAATTTTAGAGACAAACCTTGCCTTCGCTCCTTTTAGCCTAAAAGCTTTCTCAAGAGGGATGCCTGTTTGGCTAAATAAAAAATTATTTATTCCAAAAGAAATAGATAAAAATTTTGATAACAAATTAAAATGCCCTATTTATTTTTGCACGCACCATGAATCACACGCTGCAAGTGCATTTTTCCCTTCTCCGTTTGAAGAAGCAGCCATAATCTGTTTAGATGGAGTTGGCGAATGGAACAGTACAACTTGGGGCACAGGTAAAGGTAATAAAATTGAGCTTAAGCAGACTGTAGAGTTTCCTCATTCTTTAGGGCTATTATACAGCGCTTTTACAGGATATTTGGGCTTTAGAGTAAACTCAGGCGAGTACAAAGTGATGGGACTTGCTCCATACGGAGAACCTATTTATGCAGATTTAATACTAGAAAAAATGGTAGATTTAAAAGAAGACGGTTCTTTCTGGCTGGATCAAAGCTATTTCGACTATTGTAACGGCGAATATATGACCAGTAAGAAATTCCACAAACTGTTTGAAGAAGAACCAAGAAAACCAGAAACAAGCCTCACTCAAAAGCATATGGACATAGCTAGAAGCATCCAAAAAGTCACTGAAATAATTGTCTTGAATATAGCTAATTATGTATATTCAAAAACAAATGCCAAAAATTTGTGTTTAGCGGGCGGTTGCGCTTTAAACTGTGTTGCAAACGGTAAAATTTTAAAAGAAGGTCCATTTAAAAACATATGGATCCAACCCGCATCTGGTGATGCAGGAGGAGCTTTGGGCGCGGCTCTTGTCGCTAATTATCACATTTATAAAAATGAAAGAAAACCTGAATGCACTGACTTTCAAAAAGGAAGTTTATTAGGACCAAAATATTCATCAGAAGAGATAAAAACTACTCTTGATGAATTTGGAGCAAAATACGAAGAATACTCTTCAGATGATGATTTGACAAAGCAAATAGCTAAATATCTAGACGAAGGAAAAATAGTCGGACATTTTGCTGGAAAAATGGAATTTGGACCAAGAGCTCTTGGCAACAGAAGCATTCTTGCTGACCCAAGAAACAGAGAAATGCAAAAAAAGTTAAACCTTGCAATCAAAAAAAGAGAATCCTTCAGACCTTTTGCGCCAAGCTGCCTTGAAGAATGCGCAAGTGAAATTTTTCAAATAAAAAACGGCAAAAATAGTCCCTATATGCTCATCACAGC
>JAEZOG010000133.1 GCA_023414155.1 Cyanobacteria bacterium OH_CFB_184
ATATCAAACCACTTGAAGAAATTGGGATTAATGAGTTTGTAATTGATTTAAGCAGCTTAAACTCTAAATTTGTGCCGATATTATTAACAAATATGCTCAACTCACTAGCTGATCAGGCAGAAAATAAAGATGCTAAAAAATACTCGATCGAAACTTTTTCTCAATATATTCAATAGTTTCGTTTTTTCTCGGGCGCAGCTCTAATTCAACGTTTTTAAGCTTCAAATGACGTATACAATACATTGTTTCATTGTCATTGACGATCCATAAGATTCTGCCTGATGGATATTTTGCAAAATGATACGTAGAACACATTATTGCGACTTTAGTTGAATCTATTAAATTCAAAGTAGTCACGTCAACTTCTAAACAATTACAGTCATTTTCAAATATGAATTTTTTTACATAGTTTATGATCTCGAAAATATCTCTTTCATAACATTCTACTTTTAAGCAAAAATCTTGTTTTGAAGCAGTTCTCATACAGTCTTTCTCTTATGCGATATCTTTTATTTTTATCGGAATATTTTAAAAAAAATAAAGAGAAAATAATAAAACTACATTATTTAGACTAGATTGTCGTATAATTAATATGTGCACATAAAAGTTGAAGGTAGTTTATGCTTGAAATAATAGGAAAATCAAACGTTATTACTGATGTTGCAAAAGCAGTATTTAAAATTGAAGCAGATTCTATTTTAAAATTACAAGAAAGAATTAACGGAAACCTTCAAGAAGCACTTAATATAATATTAAAATCAAAAGGCAGAGTGATTGTTACAGGAATGGGTAAATCAGGTCTTGTAGGAAGAAAAATTGCTGCAACGCTATCTTCTACAGGCACTCCGTCATACTTTTTACATCCTGCAGAAAGCACTCACGGTGATTCTGGGATCATAACAAGAGAAGACGTTGTAATCGCAATATCAAACAGCGGTGAAACATCTGAACTGTTAAACTTACTTCCTTTAATAAAAAGATTTGAAGTACCACTAATCTGCATGGTAGGAAAAACAAACTCTACACTTGCTCAAAAAAGTGATGTTGTCTTTGACATATCGGTAGAAAAAGAAGCTTGCCCACTAGGTAAAGCTCCAACTGCAAGTACAACAGCCACTCTTGCTATGGGAGATGCGATTGCTGTTTGCTTATTAAAACAAAGAGGCTTCTCTGAAGAAGATTTTCTTCTTTATCATCCATCAGGTACTCTTGGAAAAGGCATTTTGTACAGTGTAAAAGAACTTATGATCCAAGATCAAAACCTACCGATTGCAAAAGAAGACGAGCATTTCTTATCTGTTGTAGAGTTCATTTCGCAGAAGAAATTAGGCTGCGCAATAATAGTAAACAACAATAATCAAATGACTGGGATTCTTACAGACGGTGACATTAGAAGAACTTTACTTAAGCATTCTGATGTTAGCAATTTAATAACAAAAGATGTTATGAGTAAAAATCCAAAAACGATTTCCGAAAATGAACTTGCAGCTAAAGCTCTTGCGATTATGGAAAAATACTCAATTACTTCTATTGCTGTTTGTGATCACAATATGGTTCCATCAGGCCTTATACACATACACGACTTGTTGAAAGCAGGAGTAGCATAGATGACAAATATAGACTTAAAATATAAAGCAAGCAAAATTAAAATTGTGGCCTTTGATGTTGACGGAGTTATGACTGACGGAAGTTTAACTTTTGACGAAGACGGAAAAGAATATAAAACCTTTAACGCAAAAGACGGTCAAGGTATAGTAATGCTAAACAAATCAGGCTACATAACAGCCATAATTACAGCAAGAAATAACGGAACTGTTACACATAGATTTAACATTCTTGGAATGCACAAGTTATATCAAGGGCAAAAAAACAAAGAAACCGCTCTTGATGCGCTGGTTCAAGAATATAATGTAGACTACTCTGAAGTTGCTTATATGGGAGATGACTTACCTGACATTTGTGCTCTTAGAAAAGTAGGTCTTCCTTGTTGCCCGAATGATGCGGTTGATGAAGTCAGAGGAATCTGTCAATTCATTTCACAAAAGAATGGTGGTAGAGGAGCAGTCAGAGAGCTTTGCGATTTCATACTTAAAAGTAAAAAATAATTTATTTATATAAACTCACAAAAAAAAGCGCCTCTTTTAAAGCGCTTTTTAATTTTATAAATTTATGGGAGCTATACGCCAACTTTTTTCTGTTGAGCTGCACCTGGAACTGATTGCCAGTTAGCTGCCATGATTTTTTTGAATGATTTTAATGCTGTATCTTCTAGTTCGCCAAGCTCTTCAGCTACCATAATTAATTCTCTTAATGGTAATAAAGCTCTTTGATCTCTAAGAACACCTAGTGCAGCTGCTGCACCGGCTCTAACTAAATCATTTTCTTGTTTATTTTGCATAACTTCGATTAATGCAGGAACTGCTTTTTGATCGCTTAATTTTCCTAAAGAAGTTACTGCGTAAATTCTTACGTTTACCCATTCGTCTTTTAACATTGTGATAATTTTATCAACTGCTTTTGGATTACCGATTTCTCCAAGTGCTCTAGTAGCATCACATCTTACATTAACTTTTTCGTGGTCTAATGATTCTATTAAAGCATCTGTAGCAACATCACCGATTTCGATTAACGCATCAGTAGCAGTAATACAAACTTGTGGATTTTCATCATTTAAAGCTTCTACAAGAGGCTCAACAACTTCTTTTCCGCCTAAACGACCAAGTGCACGAGCTGCACGGACTCTAACGTCAACGTTTCTGTCTTCTCTTAAAGATTCAATAAGAGGAATAGTTGCAGAAATGTCGCCAAGTTCACCTAAAGCTCTTGCTGCATATAAACGAACTGAACCGTTTTTATCATTTTTTAATACATCAATAAGTGGTTCAACAGCAGTACTGTCACCCATTTCACCTAAAATTCTTGCGGCATTATATCTAACTTTTTCAGAATTACTAGTTCTTAAGTCATTCAATAGCTCATCAAATGTTTTTTTCGGCTGTTTTTTTCTTGAGTTCACACTAATTGTCATGTCTTTCCTCCGACAAATTACCTTTTCCTTCACACTTATTATTTTAAAAAAAAGATATCTCTAACAATTGACTTTTTTCATAAATAAGTTTACAAAATGTTTACAATAATTTCCTTCTTTTAATAAAACGTATATAGAACACTTAATACATTTTGTTCCAGCATTATAACATATTTTTTATTCAAATGTGTAATTTATTTGAATTATTAGCTTCTATTTTGTTAATTGTTTTTTTACACATTGAGTTGTTTAGCCATTTGAGGATTTCTTGTTTTGTTTACAAAACTTAATATTAAACAAGCAAAAATACTAGTAAAATTATTAATATTGTTAATTAGCATAGTAGGTGATTTTATATGAATAATGTATTGAAATCCGTTTCATTCTGGTTTAATGCAGGCAGGGGTTATTCAATTCCTATTTCTATTATGTCCTGGTCTGTTCCTTTTATTTTTGGACTAACCGACGGAGGAAGCTTTTTAAATGGTGTTTTAGCATTAATCGGTATAGTATTGGTCCACATTGGGGTCAATCTATTCGATGATGTGATTGACTATTATTTAGAAAAGAAAAAAATAGATAAAGGATTAGCGCCTGATTTTAATGTACAAAAGGGGAAATGCAAATATATGCTGGATGGCAAAGCAACTCCCATAAAAACATTATGGATTGCATTAATATTATTTTCAACTGCTCTGTTGATCGGCTTATATCTCAGCCTTGTGTGCGGCTGGCAAGTAATTGGAATTGCTATGTTTGCAGGTATTTTATGCCTTTTGTATCCCATACTTACTTACTTTGGACTTGGAGAAATTATTGTTGGGGTAATATTTGCTCCTATGTTATATTTTGGAACTTACTTTGTTATGACAAAGACTTATTCTCCAGAGATTATGTTTATTTCTATATCCACAGGACTTTTAACAATAGGTCTTTTGCACACTCATACATTAATGGACTATGATTTTGACAAAGATAACAATAAAAAAACCTTAAGCTCTATTGTCGGATCAAAACGAAATGCCGTAATAATGCAGGGCATTATAATGTTTTTAGCATATGTGAATGTACTTATAGGAATATATTTAGGCATTCTACCTAAAATTATGTTATTGACGCTCTTGAGCATACCGACTTCTGTAAGCTTATACAATCTGTTAATGCTTCATATTAAAGATCCAAAAATTGTTGTAAAGCGAAAATTTTGGATGGGACCTATGGAAAATTGGGAAACTTTCGTTAAGAATAATACTGAAAGCTTTATGATAAAATTTCTTCTTGCAAGAAACGTAATGCTCGTTTTTACTATTTTTGTCTGTTTGGCAAAAATAATATCTGAAATAGCAGGTTAAAATGTACATATTTGAACTTATTTCAAAGCTATTAAAAAATAAGAAAAATGAAATTACGCCTATTGTGCCTGATTTTTTAGCCTCACAAGAAACAGATTCAGATGACTCTGAAAATTGTCAGCATATATTTATACCTATAGACAGCACAAAGCAAACCCTTGCGTGCTCCAAGTGCGGTTTTGTAATGAAAACCAAGGACTTTAAGAATAAGAATTTTTTCTTGAATGATTAGATTGATTAACAAATTAAAAGGCTTACATTTTCTGTAAGCCTTTTTTAAATTCCCCAAATATAACCCAATTCTAATCCTGAATTGTTCGACTCTGCGAACTGTCAGTGTGCCGTCCTAATCGCTCTGCTGATCCCCATCAGCTTTACTGAGCCTTTTCTCCGATTTTAATCTAGTAGTGCCACGTGATACTTTCGTATCTTTGACTTTTATTAATCTAATAATGTTTCTAATAATTTTGCGTTCTTCACTGCTACTGCATTTTCTCTTACTTTTTGTTTGTGAATATACGTTCTTAATGCTTCACGGATTAATTCGCTTCTTGTTCTGTTTTCTCCGTCTGCTACTGAATCAATCTTGTTTAAAAATTCTTCGGGCATTGAAATTAATACTCTTGCCATAGGCTTCCTCTTTCTATAATCTTTTTTAATTTAACTCTTTGTTGTGTTTTCTCTGCTCTGTCTTCTTATCTCTCGTATGTGGTGCTTAGTCGCTTCTCGTGTTTTGTGTTTTCTCTCTACCCTTATATAAAAACTTTTCATTTTTAAAAATTGCTATACTCGGTATATACTTTTTAAATAAAAAGCACCAATTTACAAGCCCTATCTGCTTATACGACTTTTTTCAAATTTAGCTCGCTTT
>JAEZOG010000134.1 GCA_023414155.1 Cyanobacteria bacterium OH_CFB_184
TTCCTAGCGCGTATTCTTGTTCATCAAGATAAAAAGTTACGCCTTGTTTGATTTCAAGATATTTTTTATTATCAATTCTCGTATTTTCGAGCAAATGCAGTTCGCAGTCCTTAAACACCTTTGCCAAATCTAATATCTGGATTAGAGAATTATTTTTTTCTAATAAGACTACACCTTCATTTGCAAAATATTCATCATCAGAATTTTTTGTAAAGTTGGAAATTCCATTTGCATCTACTCTGATAACTTGACTTATAGAATCAAACATAAGCCCCAGATAATGCTCTTTGTAGTCAACAATAGCAATACATTTCTTCTCAACACCTATCTTTTCGTTGAGACCGAAGCGTTTTCTCATATTTACAATAGGGATAATATTCCCTCTTAAATTTATGACACCTTCAAAAATATCCAAACCAGTTGGTAACTTAATAATAGGTGAGCTATAAAAAATCGCCTCTCTAACTAGAGCTGCATCTATTCCAAATTCCATATCGTCAATAAAAAAAGAAGACAATATGACCTCTAAAGAGGTATTATGTTCATCTACCATAAAAACCTTTTTTGACTATAATTCCAGAAACGCAGATTATAATTACTACAATTCTAACATTTTTTTTCACTAGTGTCAACAGTGATAAGCTAATAGGGGTGTTTTAGTTCCTATTTTTAGCGCAAAATTCGATGATTGACAATTGAAAATTTAACTAATAAACTCATTATTTATAGAGCAAATTTTTAAATAAAGAAAATATCTTGGAAAAATTTTTCACTAAAAATCTCATTTGCAGAAAAATTAACAAAAATGATCTACCTATGATAACAGACTGGGAAAACTCCCAAATTGCATATGGGGATTATCTTTCTTGCGAAAATCATTCTCTTGAAGACAATATAATCAAGTTTGAAAATAATAGCTTTTGGAACGATAAATCAAAAACATACATCATCGAAACAAAAAAAGATACAATTCCAATAGGTACTCTAAAATACTGGACAAAAACTGACCTGCCTAATGTTGCAATGATGGCAATTAAAATCACTATCCCTGAATTCAGAAATAAAGGGTATGGAACTGAAGCTCAAAAAGGTATGATTAGAGAATTATTTAAAAAATACAACTATAATGCTATTGAAATGTATACTGATGTTAATAACATTGCTCAAAAAAAATGTTTAAAAAAACTTGATTTTGAAGACATAAAAACAGAAAGCTACGTGGATGCAGGGGTCCAAAGACAGGGTCATTTATTCAGATTAAACAAAGACAGATACGAAAAATCAGGAGTTCATATTTTTTATTATGAATAAAAAATTAGGCATACTAAAAAGTGAAGAATTTTTTCTCCATAAATTCAATGAAAATAAATTTGAAAAACCTGAAAGGTTAAAAAGGATTTATGAATATATTGATGAAAGTAAAAACGATTTTATTTTTATAGAACCGGAAGAAATTCTTGATGAAGAGCTGAATTTAGTGCATTCAAAGTTTTACACGGAACAAATTAAAAACTACTCTAAAAATAAAACATACTTCAACTACGATAAAGATACTTACATAAATGAATATACATACAAAACAGCCAAACTTGCAGCAGGAGGATGTACAAAACTTGCTGATGCAATAATGAATGAGGAATTCAAAAGAGGTTTTGCGCTGGTAAGACCCCCTGGACACCACGCAGAAGCTGGAAGAGCTATGGGGTTTTGTATTTTTAACAACGTAGCAATTACAGCTATGCATCTGGTTGAAAAATACGGATTGGAAAGGGTATTAATTGTAGATTTTGATGCTCACCATGGAAATGGAACCCAAGAAATTTTATATGAAAATGGCAAAATATTAAAAATTTCCATCCACGAAAATGACATATTCCCTAACACTGGAAAAGTAGATGAAATCGGTACAGGAAAAGGATTGGGGTACAATGTAAATATTCCTGTTCACGCATACTTTGGTGATGAAGAATATTCTTACATTTTTGGGAAAATAATTCAGCAGATTGCAGACAATTATTTACCGCAGATAATCCTTGTAGCAGCAGGCTTTGACGGACATATAGATGATACTTCAAGTAAGCTTAACCTGACAGAAAACGGGTATGCAAGTATCACGACTCTTTTATCTTTTTTAGCTGATAAATACTGTGACGGCAAACTGATGTATATACTTGAAGGAGGGTACAATATAGAATCTCTAACCTCCTGCTTGATAACAACTATTGAAACTTTAAAAATCAATTCAATTCATCCACCAGGATTTATGCACTCAAGCCGTGCATCAAAAATATCTGAAAAAGAATTTCCCGCTATTTTAAAAGAAAAATGGGGCATTTAATAATCTTTATAGCCTAAACTGAGATTGTATTTTTCTTAGCCAAATTTTTCACAAAATCAATATGCATAGGCAAAAGATCTTTCAATGCATAATTTTTAACGATTGTTTGTCTTGCATTATTTCTCAAGTCAATCATTTTATCTTTGTTATCGAGAGCAAACTCTGTTTTTTCAATAATTTCATCTATATTATAAAAGTCGACGAGAAGCCCGTTATAATTATCTTTCATCACTTCAAGAACAGGAGCAGTATCAGAAGCGATAATAGGACAACCGCAAGCCATTGCATCTAATAATGACCACGAAAGAACAAACGGATAAGTTAAATATATATGAGCGGACGAGACTTGCAGGAGTTTAACATACTCATTAAGCGGCAATCCCCCGACAAAATGAACCCTATTCATATCTAAATCGAGTTCTTTTAGCATCTTTTCTTTATAAGTAGTGTCATTAAGTCTTGCGCCATAACAAACTCTGTCTTCTCCTGCAATTAAAACCTGCAGATTAGGACGTTTTTTAAGCAATTTCTCAATAGACTTCATAAACTCAGGGAAGCCTCGATATGCCTCCATACCTCTTGTAGCATAAGTGACAACTTCATCTTTTGCTGTCAAAACAATATTTTTTTCTTTTACTAAAAACTCAGCTTCAGGATTAGGCCTGCAAAAGTCAGTATCAACTCCATCGTGAAGAACTTTTATTTTGTCAGAAAACTCACTTGGAAATTGGCTTTTTTGCCAGTTAGTAGGAGATATTCCTGCATCACAAGAATACAAATCCACGAGCAAATGTGAATTTCTGCATCTTAAAGACGCCCTCTTATCTTCATTTGGCAATCTGCCGTCAAATCCGACATCAGAACCTTCAGAGTTATAAAACCATTCAAAATAGCAAAGAAGGGGCACGCCAGGGAAAATATCCTTCATAAACATAGTTGTCCCCCAGGTATGACCATAAATCACATCAGGCTTAAACCCTTGTTTTTTCAGAAACAAAGCGGCTTCTGCGGCTGATTGTCCGTGAATGACTGATTCTTCATAAAAGCTCAAGTATTTATGGCAATTATCAGGAACTTCTCTTTTAAGTTTATAGACCAGCTTTTTAATATTCGGCAATTCGATTTTGTCATTGTTTGTAACAAAAACAACATTGTTATTTGGATCTTTTGCCAGTTCTCTAGCTATATGCCTAAACTGAGCGGGAAAATTTCTATGTAAAAATAAAAAATTCATACTATTCTCTAAAATTATTTTATATTTATATAATCATATATTTAAGAATACTCAAAATAATTCACATTTATTCAGAAGATTATTTAGTAAAGCGTAAAATGGCACGTATAAAATGACATCCTAAACAGCATTTATTGAGACAAATTGTTATACGTCAGCATTTTTAGACAAATTAAGAGCCTTAATAATCTTAGCGATTCTAGGATCGGCTTTTCTTATCTCAATTCTGTATTTCGATAGTTCGCTAAATTTATCTTTTGCAGAAAGGTTTTTATCAAGTAGCTCTTTAGCTAATTCATCAACTAAAGACTCAATACTTCCTCTCATACCGTGTTCGTAAGAATCAATAACTTGTTCTTTTACCCTTCCAGCGAGTTTACTCTCAGCGACGTCAGAACCATACAATAAATCGTTGCCTTTATATATAATTTGATTCAAACGTTCTCCTCTATACATATCAACCAGGAACTTATCAGCATTTTTTTTGTAAAAAAGAGAACTATGTTTCATTTTATTTGCAGTGTTTTCTGCATCTTCAGAAAGAGACGCAAATACATTTTGAATTGTTTTTAGCATTTGGTCTTTAGTTGCGCCATCTTTTTTCAGTATTTTAATGTTTAATTTTTCGATTGTTGCAACAGAAGGAAAGTTATCATTAGTTAAATAAAAACCTTTAACCTTCTGAAGATTCTTGGCTGTTTTAATCAGTTGCTTGGTTTGAGTTATAAATTCAGGAG